>DASPLM010000112.1:0-11015 GCA_035627575.1 Caulobacteraceae bacterium
GGAGCGCGACCTGCTGGACGGCCTGACGCCGGCGTTCACGGCGCGCTGTACGGCCGTGCTGGGCATGCTCGACCCCGCCGACACCGAGACGGCGCGCCGGCTGATGAAGATCCGCCTCGACACCCACATCGTGCGCAGCAACCACGACACCGCGGGGATGCTGGCGCGGAAGGACGTGATCCTCCCGGTGCTGCGGGCCTTCGGAGAGGGCCGGCCGATCGACATACCCGTAGAGCTGCAGGCGACCCGGGATGAGCTGCGGCTCAGCCATTCCAGCTCTCAACTGTTGCAGCGGATCGACGCCGCGGGGTCGTTCGACCGGGACACCCTGCGCGGGCTGACCCGGCTGGACCGCCGCTACGCCAAGGAGATCGTCCGCAAGCTGACGGCGCAGGCGTCCTCGGACCACGACTACGCCACCAGTTTCGACTATGCGATCGCGGCGCAGGAAGCCGGACTCGACTTCGACTTCGTGCTGCCCCAGCTGCTGAACGCCGCGTTCCGGTTGCGCGACGAACGCGCCAAGCAGGCGGCCTTCTACGTCCCGGCCTATCTGCAGGGGAATGACACCGACCGTGCGCGCATGCTCGGCCGGCGGGTGGCCGGGTTCGCCGACGACGCCGACGCCCTGGCCCTGGTCGATTCGCCGGGGGCGGTTGATCGCCTCTCCGCCCTGGCGGTCCGGGCCGCGCGCGCCGGCGCCTATTGGGCCGCGGGCAACCTGATCGACCAGATTCCGCGCCTGTCGAGGACCGGCCGGGACCACTTCATCGCCGCCCAGGCTGCGTCAAAGCTGGGCGACCTGACGGGAGCCTTGCGGCACGCCAGCGCCGCCGCCAAGGCCGCTCCAAGCGAGGAGCGCTACCAGCAACTGGTCGACCGCCTCACCGCCATGAACAAGGCGGCCGCCGCTGACAGGGCGGCCGTGGAGGCGGGATCAGGTGATGGGGAGGCCGCCTGAGGTGTCCACGCCGCGGGCGTCGAACGCCGGCTTGAGCGCGCCGAGGAAGGCGCGGTGGGCGGCTTCGCTATCCTCCAGCGTGGCCAGGTCGCAATCGTTGCGTTCGAACAGGTCGAGCACCACGTCGCCCGTCAGTTCGCTCTGGTAGGGCGAGCGGCCGAAGTCGCGGCGGGCCTCGCCCCCGAGGTTGGCGACCACGCCGGCGGCGTCGTCCACGGCGATCAGTTCGCCGCCCGGCCGCAGGATCTCGACCTCGGTCTTCTCGGGGCTGTCCGGACGAACCTCGATCTCGAGCCGGGCGCCTGAGGGGGTGACCAGGGCGAGCGCGCCAAAGCACTCGAAGTAGCCTTCCCGCTTTGCCGGGACGACGTCGTCGATGGCGGCGGACTCCACGCTGACGTCGGGATAGCCGGCGAGGAACTGCAGCAGGTCGATGAAGTGCACGCCGTTGCAGGCAAGGCCGATGTTGCGGCCGCGCACGCGCAGGGTGAAGGCCTCTCCCTTCAGGGCTTCGGCCAGGGCGCCGTAGGCGGGCCACAGGCGGCGGGGGCAGTTGACCCAGACCTTGACCCCGGCCGCCCGGGCAAGGTCTCGCGCCTGCTCGAAGTGATCCACGTCCTGGAACACCACCTTCTCCAGCACCAGGCGCGAGGGGCGGGCGCCGTCCACCACCTGGCGCATCAGCTCGAGCCGGCCGGCGGCGGAGGTGGCGACGATGGCGACTTCGGCCGCGTCGATCCCGGACAGGTCAGACAGGAACCGCGCGTCAGCGCCGCCTGCCTTCGTCCACTCGTCCGCCGCGCGCTGACGCGCCTCCCCGGAGGGATCGACGGCCGTCAGGGCTACGCGCGAGGCGATCGCCGCCATGCCCTGGAGGTGGCGGAAGCCGATGTTGCCGAGGCCGACGAGGAGGACCGGGATGGGCTGGGACATGGGCGGAGGTTCCTTCGGGTGGCGGGCAGGGGGGCGATATCAGGTGAAGGGCCGGGCGAACAGGCCGCGCCTGCCGTCGCAAGGGGGTTGCCCGGCGGCGGCTAACCCATTCTAGTGTGCAGTGCAAAAAAGTCCGTGTTTCCCGCAGGCCTGCGGGCGCGTCTTGTTTGAACTTGTCACGCTCGAAGCCTAAAGACGCGGTCGCGTCCGGCCGAGCGCCGGCCACCGGAGTATGGACCCAGAATGAGCAGCGACCTCCTCATCGTCGGCGCGGGCAAGATGGCCCGCTTCCACGCCCTGGCGGCCCGGGAACTGGGCTGGCGCGTGGAGGCGGTGACCCGCAGCCCGGCCACCGCGGAGGCGTTCGCGCAGGAGACCGGAGCCGAGGCCGCCAGCGGCGGGCTGGACGCCTGGCTTTCGGCGCGCACGCCGCCGTCGCACGTGGTCGTCGCCGTCGGGGTCGAGGGCCTGGCCGAGGCGGCCTCGGCCGTGATCCGCGCCGGCGCGCGGCGGGTGCTGCTGGAGAAGCCGGGCGGGATCGACACGGACGAGATCGAGGCGCTCGCGAACCTCGCCGAGCAGCGCGGGGCCGAGGTCCTGCTGGCCTACAACCGGCGCTTCTACCCCGCCGTCGAGGCGGCGCGGGCGATCATCGCCGAGGACGGCGGCGCGACCTCGCTGCGCTTCGACTTCACCGAACTGGCCCACGCCATCGGCGCCAGCGACCAGAAGGCCGAGGTGAAGCGCGCCTGGTTCCTGGCCAACTCGACCCACGTCATCGACCTCGCCTTCTACCTGGCCGGACCGCCGGCGGAGCTCTGCGCCCAGACGGCCGGCGGGCTCGACTGGCATCCCGATGCGGCGCAGTTCGCCGGCAGCGGCGTGACCGAGCAGGGGGCGCTGTTCTCCTACGTGGCCGACTGGACCGCGCCCGGCCGCTGGTCCGTCGACGTGCGCACGCGCGAGCGGCGCATCGTGCTGGAGCCGCTGGAGGAGCTGCGCATCCAGAAGCGCGGGACCTTCACCCTGGAAGTGCAGGCGCTGGCGCACGCAAATCCGACGCACAAGGTCGGCATCTACGAGCAGATGCACGCCTTCCTCACGGGCGAAACCCCTTCCCGGTTTGTAACCATCCGCGAGCAGGCGCATAAGGCGCGGCAGGTCTATGCTCCCATGCTGCGCGGTTCCGGCGGACTGCGGTCCGTGACGGCCGGCGGCTAGGGCGGGGGGAGTCGGGATGGCCCAGGCGCCCAGAGGACGCGCCAGCGCGCTGGTGAACACGGTCGCGACCCTGCTCGCGGACCGCCGGCTTTCCGATGCGCGCGAGGCGCTGCTGGTCGCCCCCGCGCTGCACCCGTCCGAACGGGTGGCCTTCGAGCAGCTGGCGCTGGCCTGGCGCGAGCAGTGGGCGGCGAACACCTACGACGATCCGCGCGCCGAACTGACCGACGTCGACCGTGTGCTGATCCTTCGCCCCGACGACGCCGAGCTGCGGCTGCGGCGCTTCCAGGTGGCCCGGGCGCTGGGCGACAGCCGCCTGATCGCCGAGTCCGCCCGCGCCTTCGGCGGCGCGCGCGCCGGCAACGCGCAGTTCGACACCGCCATGAGCGCGTGGAACAGCCAGGTCCGCGCCCGGCTGGAGAGCGACCCGTCGGCGGACGTGGTCGAGCTCGGCCGGGGACTGGCGGCGACGGGCGCCATGCAGGACGACCTGCTGGCCCGTCTCGTCGTCGCCCTGATGGCGCGGCCGGATCCATGGGACGAACTGACCCTGATCGCCCGCGCCAGCCGCAGCCGGGGGCCGGGCGAGCATCTGCGGCCCGTGCTGGGCGCGTGCCGGGACGAGGCGCGCAGCCAGCTCGCGGCCGGCGACTTCAAGGGCGCCCTGGACCGGCTCCGGTTCGTGGGCCTGATCGAGCCGTCGGCGGAGGTGACCGCGGGGCTGCTCGAAGCCCTGCGCGGCGGCGCGCCGGGCGACGCCAACGTCGCCGACATCCTGACGGAGTCCCTGCCGCACTACCCGGAACTCCACGGCGTCGACAACATCGTCGCCCTGCGCAAGGTCGTGAAGCGCCTGTGCCGGCAGGACGACATCGAGACCGCCTGCGCCTTCCACGAGGCCCTTCGCCTGATCAAGGGCGCGAACCCCGGCACGGGCGAGCTGCTGGCCGCTTCGATCCTCAAGTCGGAAGGCTTCGAGGAGCACCTGCTCACCCTGCTGCGGGCCTCTCGCGCCTGGCCGGTGATGCCCCTGCCGTTCCAGGAGATGATCGTCGCCTGGGAAGGGCAGTTCGAAGAGGCGCTCGCGGCCACGGACTGGCCGCTGGTCTGGCTGCTGGGCCAGCGGCTGCGCGCGGCCATGGGCGCCGAGAAGGGCGTGATCACGGCCCTGCTGCGGGCCACCCCGCACCTGCGCGCCGACCCGCACGTGGTCATGGAGCTATGGCAGGAGTTCGTGCGCCTGGCCGGCCCCACCCGCCGGGGGCTCGACGGCAAGACGCTCAACGCCCTCAGCAACGCGGCGCTCACCGAGCTGCAGCGCGACCCGGCCCAGCTGGCCGCGATCGCGCCGCTGCTGGTTCGCCTGGGCAACGACACCGGCCGCGCCCGCGCCGCCATCGAAGGGCTCGTCGATCTGACGGTCCAGCGCAAGAACGAGGATGACCTGTTCGCCAGCCTCGAAGCCGCCGGGCTGGAGGGCACGCCGACGGCCCTGTTCCTGCGCGGTCTCCTGCTGGTGGAGGAAGAGCAGCTGGTCGCCGCCGCGGCCGTGTTCCGCCAGGCGCTCGCGGCTGGGCTTCAGAACAACCTGGCGGCCCTGGCGGAAGCGGAACTCGCCGCCGTCGAATTCCGGCTCGTACAGGAAGGCGAGGCGACGGACGGCCAGGCCCTGGTTCTCGTCGAGTCCGGCGCGGCCACCCAGATGCTGCTGGCCACGCGCGGCCTCGCTCCCGGCATCCAGGTCTGCGCCCCCATGGACCTTGAGGACGCCATGGGCGAGCCCGGCGAGGACGAGGGTGAGGAGGACGAGGAGGCGGACGCCGCCGCGTCCGAGGCGGTGAACACCGTACCCTTCCGTCACATCGACCTGCCCGAGGTGGAGGCGGCTGCGGCCGACCTGACCCGCTGGCTCGTCGAGGGCATCCTGGCGCAGCGGACGGAGGGATCTTCCGAGTTCGACGTGCTGGTGACCTACCGTGAGGATCTCGAGCGCGAGATCTTCCTCAAGCTCTATTTCCGTCTGCGCCAGGTGTTCAACCTGGTTGAGGCGGTGCGGACGACGGGGCTGGAGCGGATATTCCTGATCTGGCGCTCGCCCGAACTGCGCGGCGTCATCGAGCGCTATGTCCGGGACACCTGGCCCTCGCGGGAACTGAGGATCGCCTGCGGCGCGCCCCAGCGACGCGTGCGGCGGATGATGTCCACGGTCCCCGTGCCCGATCCGGACGACCGGACCGTGGCGCGACGCGGAGTCAGCATCGCCCGCTGGCTGCCCAAGGACGCCGGCCCCGCCATTCTCGGCCTGCCGGCCCCGACCGCGCTGGAAGACGACGCCGAGCGCCCGACGGCCCTGTTCGTGATCACCCGCGCCCGTCCGGACGTGGAGGCGCCGCTGCCGCACCTGATCGTCACGACGGCGAAGCGGATGCGAACCGTGGTGCTCTACATCGACCCGCTGGGGGACGCGGGGCCGTTCATCGCCAGGCTGCGCCGCGAGCCCGGCTTCACCGATGACATCCGGATCGAGGTCATCGACCTGCCGCAGGTGAGGCTCAGCGCGGAAGCCGGGCTGGGCGACGACCTCGCACGGGCCCTGGAGGGCATGGACCTGTCTGCCATTCCGCCCGTGTTCGGCGATGTGGACGTGCGTGACGAGATTTCCGCCTACCTCACCCGGCTGGAGGGCCCGGTGATCAGCGCCCGCGCCGTGGACGCCTACCTGCGCCGGCGCATGCCGCACTGGCGGCCGGATGTGGCGCTGATCACCAATACCTATGCCATGGAGTCCTTCGTGGCCTGTCGCGTGCTGGGTGAGGCCGGCACGCCGACCCAGTGGCTGCAGATGCTCCAGCATCCGCGCAACGCGACCTTCTCGCGCCCGCCCGCCGACCGCCACCTCGTGATCGACCGCTACTCCGCCGACCTGTGGCACGAGCACGTCGACGTTGCGCGCGAGGACATCGAGGTGGTGGGCTCGCTGCGCCTGGATTCGGTGGTCCGGAAGGTCGTGGGCCTCTCGCGCGAAGCGGTGATCGGGGAGCTGGGCCTGGCGCGAGGGACCCGGATCGTCATGGTCGCGACCCAGCCGGTGGCCCTGGAAGAGAACACCCGGCTGCTGGAGATCACGGCCGAGGCCATCCGCGATCTGTCGGACGTCTATGTGGTGGTGAAGCTCCACCCGGCCGAGGGCGAGGAGCGCATCGGCGCCTATGCGGCCACGCTGAACGCCGTCGGCATGCCGGGCCGCCACCTCGTCACCAAGACCCACGACACCTACCGCATGATCATCGGCGCCGACCTGGTGGTGCTGCAGCACAGCAACGTGGGCATCGAGGCCTCGATCCTCGATCGCACCGTCCTGTCCATCGTCACCGGGGGCGGTCGAGGCGCCACCTTCTCCCTGGCGGACCACGGCTTCACCGAGGAGATCAGCGATCCGGCCCTGGCCATCGCCCGGGTGCGCGCCATGCTGACCGACCCGGACGCCCGGGCCGCCGCGGACCGGCAACGCCGCGCCTACCTGGAAGCCAATCCGGAAATGCGCGACGGACGCGCCGCCGACCGAATCGCCGACCATCTGGAAGCCGCCGCCTATGCCCGCCGCGGCCTTGCGCCTCCGCCCCGTCCTGCGGCGGTGACTCCGCCGCCGCCGACGCCCGAGCCGGAGCCCGAGTCGGGCCGAAGCCTGCGGGCGTGGCTCCGTTCCGCCGTCGGCTTCGGCCGATGAATCGTGCGCCGCAGCGAAATTCCTTGCTGCGCTGCGGCATCTGATTTGATAGTAGCGTTCTCCGGCCGCCGGTCGGGGTGTCAACCGCCTGAGAATTGAGGGATTCCGATGGCCAAGATCAGCCTGCTCGTCGCCGGCGCCGAAGACCCGCTGGAGTTCGCCGCCACCTCCCAGGACCAGCGGCGCTTCCTGCTCGCCTATGACAAGGCCCGCTCGGGGGGCGGCGAGACGTTCGGCAAGTTCGCATTCCGGGATCCCGAGGGGACCGGGCTCACGCGCACCCTCTACGTCGACCTGTCCAAGGTTCTCTGGGTCGTGACCGAAGACGAGGCTGCGGTCCGCGAACCCGCACCCGCACCCTCCGCCAAGGCGAAGCAGTAGCAGGCGTACGCTCGCCGCGGCCTGGCCGCAGCGGCGAACCGCCGTGCTCGCGCCCGCGTGGTTTCCATGCAAGGGTGCAAGCAGGAAGGAGCTGGGAATGAAACCCACACGCGCAGCCGGGCTGTACGGCGAAGTCGTGTCGCCCTGGTCCCATTCGACCGAGGACGCCAACCGCGCCGTCGCGCGCGAGGTGGAGCCCGCCCGGGCCCTGAAGGATGGCGTGGCCATGCGTCAGCGCCGCTTCGAAATTCGCTCGCCCCGCGGACGAAACTAGGCCGGAAATCTCCGCAAGCCATGACGCGCGCGAGCCGCAACGGCTTCGCGCGCGCCTGCACGTGCGCGTCGGGCGGCGCGCCGAAGGCGATGATCTGCAATAATGCAGTAAAGATCACTGCATTCATGCAATCGTGATCTTTGTGACCCCTGTGCGACCATGATAGAACAACCGCATTGCTGGGGTATATTGGCCTTGGGTGCGGGAGAACCTTGGAACTAGCCTGAATGAGTACTTGGCGGCTTCGGCCGTCGGGACTGTCGCCCGGGGGCGGCGGACTCTCAGGAGGAACCAAGTTGAAGATCCAAACCGTTCGCCAGCGCCTGCTGGCCTCTACCATCATCGGGGGCGCGGCTCTGCTGTCGTTCCCGGCTGCGCCGGCGTTCGCCCAGGAGGTCAGCACGGAGGTCGAAGCCGTCGTGGTCACCGGCTCGCGCATCGTCCGTCAGGACTTCGAGGCCATCAGCCCGGTCACCACCGTCGGCTCGGAGCAGCTGGAACTGACCGCGACGCTCAGCGTCGAAACCCTGCTCAACGAGCTGCCCCAGATCGTGCCGGGCAACACGCGCACATCGAACAACGCCGGGGGCGAGGACTTCGCCACCATCGACCTGCGCGGTCTGGGGCCGAATCGAACCCTGGTGCTGGTCGACGGCGAGCGCGTGCCCGCCTCGGCGACGACCGGCGTTGTGGACCTGAACACCATCCCCGCAAGCTTGATCGACCGCATCGAGGTGGTCACCGGCGGCGCCTCGGCGGTGTACGGCTCGGACGCCATCTCCGGCGTCGTCAACTTCATCCTGAAGGACGACTACGAGGGCGCCGAGATTACCGCGACCTACGGCGCCTCGTTCGACGGGAAGGCCCCGGAAGTCGAGATCAACGGCCTGATCGGCGGCAATTTCGCCAACGGCCGCGGCAACATCACCGCCTATGCCTCGTGGTTCTCCCGCGAGGAGGTGCTGCAGAGCGAGATGGAGTTCTCGCGGGTCTCCGGCGCCGTTTGCCAGAACGGCTCCGGCCGCATCTTCGTCTGCGACACCGCAGGGGAGGCCGCGGACGCCACCGGCAGCGGCGGCGGGGTGCTGTTTCCCGGCGGTTCGGCCACGGCCTCCTGGGGCACCATCGCCAACAACGCGGCGAACCCCTTCAGCGTTGGCCTTGCGGCCAATCCGCTGACGGCGGCCCAGTTCGGCAGCTACGACCACGACTGCAACCCCGCCACGCCGAACGTGGCCTATGGGGCGCCGGGGGTGTCGCGGAACCTGTCCTTCAACGACGCTGGGGCGCTCGAGCCCCTGAACGGCGTCGGCGCCTGCAACGTGCCGGACCGTGGCGCCGGGTCGTCACGCTACAACTTCGCGCCCGACAACTTCCTCATGATCCCGGCCGAGCGGTTCAACCTCACCACCTCGGCGACCTACGACATCACCGACACGGTTCGCGCCAAGATCCGGCTGAACTACGTGAACTCCAGCTCCGAGGTTCAGCTGGCGCCCACGCCGGCCACCAACCTGAACGTCACCCTGACGCCGGCTACGCTCGCCCTGATCACGGCCAATGCGCCCGACCTGGCCGCGGCCCTGGCGTCGCGTCCCGACCCCACCGCCAACTTCATCATCAACCGGCGCTTCAACGAGGTCGGCACACGGAACGGCTTCCTCGAGAACAACTCGTTCTACATGCTGTCGACCGTGGACGGCCAGTTCAACGACAACTGGAACTGGAGCGTGACCGCAAGCTACGGTTCGAACCGGTTCGACAGCCGCGGTCATAACAGCGTCAACGAGACGGCCCTGATGCAGGGCCTTGCCGGGTGCCAGACGCCCGCGGGGGCGCCGCTCGGCGCCGCCGCCCTGCCGGGTTGCGTGCCCCTGGACATCTACGGTCCGGGAACCCTCGACGATGCCATGGTGGACTTCATCTCGGTCAACACCTTCGCGACCACCAACATCGAGGAACACCGCATCGCCGGCTTCGTCCGCGGGGATCTGTTCGAACTGCCCGCCGGCCCGGTCGCGGCGGTGTTCGGCTTCGAGTACCGCGACACCGAAGCCGAGTTCCGTGTCGACAACGAGCAGCGCACCGGCAACATCTTCGGCTTCAACGCCATCCAGGACCAGGAGGGGTCGGTGCAGGTCACCGAACTCTACACCGAGGTCTCGTTGCCGCTGCTGAAGGACCAGCCGTTCGCGGACTATCTCGGTCTCGAGGGCGGCTATCGTCTGTCGGACTATTCGTCCGTCGGCGAGGTGGAAACCTTCAAGGTCGGCGCAGAATGGGCGCCGGTCGATTGGCTGCGCTTCCGCGCGGTCTACAACGAGGCGACCCGCGCGCCCTCGGTGTTCGAGCTGTTCCAGAACGGCGACCAGGGCTTCCCCGGCTATGTCGATCCCTGCGACGAGGACAACGCCCCCGACGCGGCGACCCTGGCCTTCTGCGCGGGTCAGGCCGGCGGTTTCGACTACGCGGGCTTCAACCAGGACAACAGCCAGGTCGAGGCCTTCTCCTTCGGCAACCCGGACCTCGCACCGGAATCCGCCGAGACCTGGACGGCCGGCTTCGTGCTGCAGCCGGAATGGTTCCCGGTCGGGACCTTCCGCGCCTCCGTGGACTACTACGACATCACCATCACGGACGCGATCAACGCGCTGGGGGCCCAGTTCTTCATCAACGACTGCTACAACGGGCTGGATCCGGCCAACCCGTCCTGCGCCCGTGTCGTCCGTGACCCGATCACGGGACAGATCGATTTCGTGAACACGACGGTAGGCAATATCGCTGAGTTCGCGACCAAGGGCACGGACGTGCAGCTGGAGTGGACGGTGAACCTCGAGGACACCTTCCTGCCGATCCCGGGGCGGCTGCGCGTGAACGAGCTGCTCAGCATCGTCGACAGCTTCACGATCGATGGGACCGAGTTCACCGGCTACACCTTCGCCGGCATCGGCGGGGCCATCTTCGACTGGAAGTCCACGCTCTCGCTCTACTACAGCCTGGGCGACTGGACGGCTTTCGCAAGGTGGAGCTACGTCCCTGAACTTCGGAGCGGCAGCTTCGGCGACATGGTTCCCGAAGCGTCATACATCGACGTTTCGGCCCGCTGGAACGTGACCGACAACTTCCAGGTCACCGGCTTCATCGGCAACCTCTTCGACGAGGAGGCGCCGCAGACGTCCGAAGGCGCCTTCGGCGGGCAGGGGAACACCGATCCGCAGGTCTACCGCGTGCTGGGACGGACCTTCTCGGTGTCGGCCAAGCTGCGCTTCTAGGCTTACCGGCCCTGCACTCGGGCGGCGGACTCCGGTCCGCCGCCCTTCTTCTTTCGGGAGAGATCCAATGTCGATGCTCCAAGCCGCCGCCGGCCCGCCAGGGCTCAAGGCGGCGCTCGTCGGCGGGCTGGCGGCCGGCGCCCTCGACTTCGTCGCGGCCGTCCTCGCCTCGGGGGCCGGCTTCATGGTGGTCGGGCAGGCCATCGCCAGCGGGCTGCTGGGCCGTGCGGCCTTCCAGGGCGGGGT
>DASPLM010000113.1:0-7964 GCA_035627575.1 Caulobacteraceae bacterium
CATGGCGAACAGCGCCTCGTAGTCCAGCGCCGGCAGCCACTCGGCGCGCTTGCCGTTGCGGTAGGCCTCCAGAACCGCCCGGCGCGCGGGAATCGACCTTACCTCGCGCTGGATCTCGCGCGCCGCCCCCCAGCCGATGAAGGCGAAGCCCAGCTGGCGGGTCTGGGCGTAGGAAAAGCTGACCACGCAAGCCTCGCCGAGCGCATCCGTCTCGTAGCCCGCCAGCACGTGCCAGATGTCGTGCACGTCGCGCAGCCGGCGCGAGTACCAGGCCACCGGGTGCGGGGCGTCGACGTAGGGCAGCACCTGCCGCTCGACCTCCACCAGCCCGTCGGGCTCGAACCCGCGCTCGCCCATGAAGGTCCGGTAGGCCGCGCCGACGGTGCCGGGCGCAAAGCCCGCGAGCCAGTCGCGATCCCGCAGCCGGTCGACCAGTTCGTGGGCCAGGAATGCCTGCCGGCCGCCCTCGCGGCTGCGCAGCATTCGCTGGTAGCCGCGCGAGGTGGACTTGCCGGTCAGCGCCCGCATGATCTCGAACACCTGGGCGGTGTCGTCCTTGTCACGGATCAGCTTGCGGAAGGCGCGGTAGGCGCGGATCGGCTGCAGCCGCAGCCGCTCCGGGTTCAGGAACGGCGTCGAGTCGGGCGTCAGGGCGGCTTCATGCGTCATGGTGGCCCCAGATAGGCGGTCGCGCGTTTCGAAAGAATACCGTGAATGCCGCCTGCGGCAATGGGCACGGGCGCTTCGGATCGCGTATGCAGGCGTGATGTCGTCGCTGCGCAAACGCTCGATCCTGCTGGCCGGCCACGCCACCTCGGTGGCGCTGGAGCCGGAGTTCTGGGCGGTGCTGGACGCCTGGGCGGAGGACGAGGGGATCAGCCTGGCCCGGCTGATCCAGCAGCTGGACGCGGGGCGCGGCCGGCGGCCCTTGGCGTCCGCCTGCCGTGTGGCGGCTCTGGAGCGGGTGCGACGGGGCGAGGACGGCTGACTAGCCGCCGTCGTTGCGGGACTCCTTCACCCACACCTCGCGCGGCTGCTCCACGCCGGCCGTAGAAGCCGAGGCCGCCGCGCCCGGCCCTGGCGCTGGCGCCGGATCCGTATCGACGTCGGGGGTGACGTCCGGCGCCGGCGCGCTCTCGGACGGCGGTGTGGCGGGCGGAGGTTCGGGCGCTCCGCCGCCGGGGTCCGTTTCGCGTGGACTGCACGCGGACAGGACGAGGGCCGCCGCCGCCAGACCAGCGGGCGCGGCGGCCGCTCGCAGCCGGATCATCAGCTCGCCGGGGCGCTCGGCGCCGGGACCTCGGGCACGTTCACGTCGACGTTGACGTTCTCGGGGATCGACGGCGCTTCGGGGGTCTGACCGCCGGACATCATGAACCAGGCGATCAGGGCGACGACGACCAGCAGGCCGCCGACGAGCAGGGCCAGCCACGGGCCGGAGCCGGAACCGGAGCGGGTGGTCGTGGTGTGGGTGGTGGCGGCGCTGGTGGGCGTGTGGGTCGTGGTGGTTTCTTCGGCCATGGAAGCCTCCTCTGTCGCGGGAGAGAACGGAAGCCGGCGGGGCCGGTTCCGCGCGGCAGGGCGACCCGCCGTCGCAACGGGGTGGCGAGGCGGTCCGGTGTGCTACATATGTTCTCGAATCCCATGACCGAGCCCACCGCCCCCGTCCGCGTCTCCGACCTTGCGCGCCCGCAGCCGCCGGCGTTCGGGGACAATCCGCCCTACCTGGAAGGGCTGAACCCAGAGCAGCGCGAGGCCGTGCTGGCGACCGAGGGCCCGGTGCTGGTCCTCGCCGGCGCCGGCACCGGCAAGACGCGGGTGCTGACCACCCGCCTGGCGCACATCCTGGCCACCCGCCGCGCCCAGCCCTGGGAGCTGCTGGCGGTCACCTTCACCAACAAGGCGGCGCGCGAGATGCGCGAGCGGATCGGCCACCTGCTGGGTCCCTCGGCCGAGGGCCTGCGCTGGCTCGGCACCTTCCACTCCGTCGCCGCCCAGATCCTGCGCCGCCATGCGGAGCTGGTGGGGCTGAAGTCGTCCTTCACCATCCTCGACACCGACGACCAGGAGCGGCTGCTGAAGCAGCTGCTGGAGGCCGAGAACCTCGACACCAAGCGCTGGACGCCACGGTCACTGGCCGGCCTCGTCGACCACTGGAAGAACCGCGGCTGGACGCCCGAGAAGCTGCCTGCCTCCGAGGACTTCGCCAACGGCAAGGCCCAGAAGCTCTACGCCGCCTACCAGGAGCGCCTGCGCATCCTGAACGCCTGCGACTTCGGCGACCTGCTATTGCACAACATCACCATCTTCGCCGGCCATCCGGACGTGATGGCCGAGTACCACCGCCGCTTCCGCTACATCCTGGTGGACGAGTACCAGGACACCAACGTGGCCCAGTACCTGTGGCTGCGCCTGCTGGCGGGCGGGTCGCACAACGTCTGCTGCGTCGGCGACGACGACCAGTCGATCTACGGCTGGCGCGGCGCCGAGGTGGACAACATCCTGCGCTTCGAGCGCGACTTCCCCGGCGCCAAGATCGTCCGGCTGGAGCGCAACTACCGCTCCACCAGCCACATCCTCGGCGCAGCCTCGGGCCTGATCGCGGCGAACAAGAGCCGTCTGGGCAAGACGCTGTGGACCGAGGCCGCCGGCGGCGACAAGGTGCAGGTGCGCGGGGTCTGGGACGGCGAGGCCGAGAGCCGGCTGATCGCCGACGAGATCGAGGACTTCAAGCGCAAGGGCGGCCGCTACAAGGACGCCGCCGTGCTGGTGCGCGCTTCGTTCCAGATGCGGGCCTTCGAAGAGCGCTTCGTCCTGCTGCAGATCCCCTACACCGTCGTGGGCGGCCCGCGCTTCTTCGAGCGGGCCGAGATCCGCGACGCCCACGCCTACCTGCGCCTGATCCAGTCCGAGGACGACGACCTCGCCTTCGAGCGCATCGTCAACACGCCCAAGCGCGGCATCGGCGACGCCAGCGTGCAGAAGCTGCTGGTCGTCGCGCGCCACAACGGCGTCTCGGCCATGCGGGCGGCGCGCGAGCTGGTCGGCTCGGACGAGCTGCCGGCGCGCACCCGCACCTCGCTCTCGAACTTCATCCGCGACGTGGACCGCTGGACGGCCCTGTCGCGCACCGTGAAGCACTACGACCTGACCGAGACGGTGCTGGAGGAGAGCGGCTACACCGACATGCAGCGCGCCGACCGGGCCACCGGCCAGACGCGCCTGGACAACCTCAAGGAGCTTGTCCAGTCGATGCAGAACTTCGAGACCCTGCAGGACTATCTCGAGCACGTCTCCCTGGTGCTGGACCTCGACCGCGGCGCGGGCGAGGATGCGGTGCAGATCATGACCCTGCACGGCGCCAAGGGGCTGGAGTTCCCGCTGGTCTTCCTGCCGGGCTGGGAGGAAGGCGTGTTCCCGTCCCAGCGCTCCATCGACGAGAAGGGCGAAAAGGGCCTCGAGGAGGAGCGCCGCCTGGCCTACGTGGGCGTCACCCGCGCACGCGAGCAGGCCCGCATCAGCTTCGCCGCCAACCGCCAGGTCTACGGGCGCTGGACCTCCCAGCTGCCCTCGCGCTTCGTCGACGAGCTGCCGCTGGAGCACGTCGAGGCGGCGTCGGACACCGGCTACTACGGCGGCGGGCCGGGCATGCAGGAAGTGAAGTCGCGCTGGGACGAGGCGCCGTCGTTCGGCTCCGGCTACACCTCGCCCGGCTGGAAGCGCGCCCAGTCCCGCGGCAGCTTCGGCACGGCCGGCGGCGGCTCGCGCCAGCCGGTCATCGAGGGCGAGGGCCGGCTCGTCGCCACCGCCGACCCGTCCGCCTCGTCGGGCTGGTCCCGCGGCGACCGGGTATTCCACCAGAAGTTCGGCTACGGCACGGTCAAGTCGGTCGAGGGCAACAAGCTCAACGTCAGCTTCGACAAGGCCGGCGAGAAGAAGGTCATCGACAGCTTCGTGGAGAAGCAGGGCTGAGGGCGTTCCGCCGCGGCCCGGAATCAATCGCCCCTTAACCAAAGCCGACCACGGTCCGGTCATGTACCGCGCCCGCCCCGCCAACGCCGAGCCCGTCGTCGCCGACGTGGTTCCTGCGCCTTGGGAGTGGGTGGCGTCGATCGTCGTCATCGTCATGATGACGGGCGCCCTGATCGGGCCGATCCTGGCGCCGGACCAGGGCGAGTCGCCGGCGTTGCGCCTCATCTGGTATCCGGCCTACGCGGCCATCCTGGTCCTGGCGATCCGGCGCGCGCCCAGCATCGCGCGACTGTGGCCGGCCCTGCTGGTGGTGGGCGCCATCAGCTTCCTCTGCTGGGTCTCCTCCCTGTGGTCGATCTTCCCCGAGGTGACCATCCGGCGCTGGATCGCGGTGACCATCAGCATGCTGTTCGGCGTCTACCTGGCCGCGGCCTTCCGCGGTCCCCGGCTGCTGCGCCTGCTGTGCTGGGCCTTCATGCTGATGGCGATCCTCAGCCTGATCTTCGTGGCTGCCCTGCCCAGCTACGGCATCCACGACGACGTCAACGCCGGCATGTGGCGGGGCATCTGGTACGAGAAGAACCAGGCCGGGATGATGATGTTCAGCGGCGCGATCGCCGCCCTGGCCCTGCTGGTCTCCGGCGCGCCCGGACGCCGCCTGGGCGTCGCCGCGCTGGTCCTCTGCACCTTCATGATGCTGGGCAGCCAGTCCAAGACCAGCCTGCTCTGCCTGCTGACCGGCGGCGGAGCGATCATCGGCCTGCATATCCTGCGCAAGGTCGGGCCGGCCGCCGCCGTCGTGCTGGGCTGGATGGGGGCCGTGGCGCTCAGCGTCGGCTTCGCCGCCGTGACCGCCTTCAAGGACCAGTTCTACGCCCTGCTGGGCAAGGACCCCTCGCTCACCGGCCGCACCCAGATCTGGGACGCCATGTGGCGCTATATCGAGGAGCGGCCGACCTTCGGCTTCGGCTACGCCGCCTTCTGGAAGCCCGACTCCATCCAGGCCGACTGGATCCGGTTCCAGAACGAGTGGCCGGTGCCGTCGGCCCACCACGGCTGGATGGAGGTCCTGCTGCAGCTGGGCTGGGTCGGCGTCGCCGTGATCGGACTTGCGGCCATGATCACCGTGATCGCCACCCTGGTTCGCCTGCCGACCCTGGGGGTGCGCGAGGGGTACTGGGCCGTGGGCGCCCTGATCACGCTGGGGGTCGTCAGCCTGTCCGAGAGCGTGCTGCTGCTCCATCACAACATGACCTGGGTGCTGGCCATCGTCGTGCTGGCCAGCCGCTTTGGACCCGTCGCGCCGGCGGCGGCGCCAGTGCCCGCCCCCCAGCGAAAGGCGGCCCCCGTCCGACTGGCGGCGGGGCCGGTCCTGCCCCGCCCGGCGCACCCCGGCTGGGCCCTGGAAACGCGGCGAAGCTTCAAGTGAATTCACGCCGGCCGCGGCAGGTGTAGAACGGCGGCATGTACCCGCCCGCCGCCTTCGTCGTCGACGATCCCGCCGTGATCGAGGCCATGGTCGGCCGCGTGCGCCTGGGCATGCTGGTGACCCACGGGCCCGGCGGCCTCGCGGTCACCCACCTGCCCTTCCTGTACGACGCCGCCAACCGCCGGCTGCTCGGCCACATGGCGCGCAGCAACCCCCAGCGCGCAGGCGCCGGCGACGGCGAGGCCCTGGCCATACTGCCGGGACCGGAAGCCTATGTCTCGCCCGACTGGTATCCTTCCAAGGCCGACGACGGCCGCCAGGTGCCGACCTGGAACTACGAGACCGTGCACCTGCACGGGACGCTGGAGTGGTTCGAGGATCGGGGCCGGCTGCTGGACGCCGTGGCCCGCCTGTCGGAGCGGCACGAGGCCGGCCGCCCGCGGCCCTGGTCCATCGCCGACGCGCCGGCCGACTATGTCGAGCGTCTGTTGCGCGGCATCGTCGGCGTGGAGATGCGGGTCACGCGCATCGAGGCCCGCCGCAAGCTCGGCCAGAACAAGCCGGAGCGGGACCGGGCCGGAGTCATCGAGGGCCTGGCGATGTCGCCAGACCCTCGTGATCGCCTCATGGCGGAGTTGATGCAGTCGGAGGACTGAGCCTCCGCCCGTCTACTTCTTCTTGCCGAAGATGACGTCGAGGATACGGCCGACGAAGCTCGGCTCCGGCTTCCTGGCGCTGCTCGACGAGGAGGAAGACGAAGTCGACAGCGGCTTGCTGTCGCCCGCCGGCTTGGGAGCCGGGGCGGCCGCCGAGGTTGCCGCGGGCGCGGCGGCGGCCGGCTTCGGCGCTTCGGCCTTCGGAGCCGCCGCCGGCTTGGCGGCGGGCTTGGCGGCGGGCTTCGCAGCGGGCTTGGCCGCCTTCGGAGCGGCGGCCTTGGCCACCGCGGGTTTGGACGCCTTCGGCGCGGCCGCGGGCTTGGCAGGGGCCTTGGAGGCGGCGGGCTTTGCGGCGGCTGGTTTCGCGGCGGCGGGCTTGGCCGCGGCCTTCGGAGCCGACTTCGCAGCCGGCTTGGGCGACTTTGCCGCGGCCGCAGGCTTGGCGGCGGCCTTGGGCGCAGCCTTGGCGGCCGGCTTCGTTGCGGCGGGCTTCGCAGCCGCCTTGGGCGCGGCTGCGGCCTTTGCCGGCTTGGCGGCGGCCGGCGCCTTCGTGGCCGCGGGCTTGGCAGCCGCCGCCGGTTTGGCCTTCGCATCCGCCTTCGGCTTCGCAGCGCCCTTGGCAGTTCCCTTCGTCGTCGTCGCCATGATGCCAACCCTGTTTTGCGGTGCGCCGACGCGTCATCCGCGCTAATCCCGACTCGGGAGCATACTCAAACCTTTGCAAATGTCAGAACCCGCCGTTCAAATAATCGCCCGCGGTCCCCGCGCCGACGCCGAGGCCGCCGCCGCGGCGCTCGATTCCAACCCGCTGCTGGAGGGCGCGACCTACTCGATCCTCGAGGAGGACGAGGACCGCGGCATCTGGCGCATCGACGCCTTCCCCAACGACGGCGACGAGGCGCGCGGCATCGAGGCGGCGCTCAAGGGCTTCGACGCGCTCAAGGTCGTGACCGAGGAACTGGCGGATTCCGACTGGCTGGCCATGGCCCTGTCCGGCCTGCCGCCGGTGGAGGAAGGCCGCTTCTTCGTCTACGGCGCCCACGACGAGGGCCGCCGTCCGCCCAACGCCGTCTCGCTGAAGATCGACGCGGGCGCCGCCTTCGGCACCGGCCACCACGGCACCACCGCCGGCTGCCTCAAGGCCTTCGACGACCTGCTGAAGCGCCGCCGCTTCGAGCGCGTGCTGGACGTGGGCTGCGGCACCGGGGTGCTGGCCATCGCCGCGGCCCGGACGGGCTCGCGCATCGCCGTCGGCACCGACATCGACGAGCCCTCCGTCCGCATCGCCAACGAGAACGCCAGGCTGAACGCCGCCAACGCCCGCTTCGTCCACGCCTCGGGCCTGAACGACCGCGAAGTGGCGCGCCACGGTCCCTACGACCTCGTCTTCGCCAACATCCTGGCCCCGCCCCTGGTCGCCCTGTCGCGCCACATCCACGACGCGCTGAAGCCGGGCGGCATCGCCATCCTCTCCGGCCTGCTCCGCACCCAGGAGCGGCGCGTGAAGGCCGCCTACCTGTCCAAGGGCTTCCGCGTCGTCACGCGCATGCACCGGGACGCCTGGGCGACCCTGGTGCTGGAGCGGCGGGGCTAGTCTCCGCTGGAGGTGACTGTTTGGGGGACGGCCCATGGTCGCTCGTCCGCACCGGTCGATGATCCGCCAAACAGTCAGCCCGCTTTCACAGCTCTGGGGAGGAACAGTTGGAAGAGTGGGCGCTGCGGTACTGGGTGTTTCTGCTGTGGGGCGTCGTCGTCGCGCTCCCGCTGTATCGCTCGCTCCGGGGCCTCGGCTGGAGGCGGGTGCGCGCGACCATCGTCGGGACGGGCGTCGCCGCGGAGGACGGCGCGCCGCCGCGGCAGGAAGGAGACTCCGTCCGCACCGACGGCTTCGTGCCGCAGGTCGTCTG
>DASPLM010000114.1:0-4697 GCA_035627575.1 Caulobacteraceae bacterium
CCCGCCCCGACCTCGCCGTCCTGCTCTATCCCGTCGCCACCATGTACGACCATCACGTGCACGCTGGGTCGCGCGATCACCTGATCGGCAGGGACGCCCCGCCTGAGCGCCGCGACGCCTACTCACTGGAAAAGACCGTCACCGGACGGGAGCCGCCGGTGTTCCTGCTGCATGCGGCGGACGACGCGTCGGTGCCGGTGGAGAACTCGCTGCAGCTGTTCGCAGCATTGCGGGCGGCGAAGGTCCCGACCGAGCTGCACGTGTTCGAGGAGGGCGGCCACGGCTACGGCATCCGCCTGGCGAAGGGGCTGCCCACGGCGGTGTGGCCGGACCTGGTGCTGGCGTGGGGGCGGCGGAAGGGCTTCTTCCGGGCGTAACGGCCCCAGTTGGCCTCCAGCAATCGTCGCAGAGATCCCCTGAACCTCTTGGCGGAGCATCGCGCCCTTCGGTCCTTGACTGCGTCAGGACCGGACGCACCATTCCATCAAGAGGTCAGGGACGGGTGTGTCCAGGGTGGCCCGCCGACCCTGCGCTACTCCGCCGCCAGCCGCCACTCGATCTCGTCAGCCTCCACCCCGTCGGCCGCCGCTTCCACCGCCACCTCCGTCGGCCCCGCCAGGAGCCACGCCGTGTCGGGCGCACCCTCCGCCGCCATCAGCCTCGCCAGCATCTCCGCCCCCACGCTCAGCAGGATCATCGGCCGCGCCTCCGTTCCCGTTGAGAATGACTCGCAACTAGAGTCGGTGCAAGCGGAGCCGGGTCAGTCCTCCGTGCCGGTCCGGTCCGGCGGCGCGACCGGCGGCTCGACGCCGTCCGTCGCCGCGGCGATCTCCCCCGCCACCACCTGCTCGACAGGCGCGCCGTGGCTCGGGGGATCCTCCGTCGGCGGCGGGGCCACGCTCTGGGGTTCCGTTTCGGTCACGCCGGGCGTCGGCCGGGAGGGCAGGGGCGGGTCCTCGGGGAGGGGGATGAACTCCTGGTCGTCGTCCACGGGCAGGCCCATGCGGCCCGCGCGCCAGTCGTCCTTGGCCTGTTCGATGCGGTCGCGGCTGGAGGAGACGAAATTCCACCAGATGTGCCGCTCGCCCACCGGCTCGCCCCCCAGCAGCATCACCGTCGAGGGTTGGAGCGAGGTCACCAGAGGCCGCGTGCCCGGCGTGAACACGGCCATGGATCCCGCACCGATGCGCTGGCCGTCCACCTCGATCTCGCCCTTCACGACATAGGCGGCGCGCTCGCTGTAGCCGTCGGGCGGGGTCGCCTTGACGTTCGCCCCCATTTCCCAGTGCACGTAGAACAGGGGCGAGGAGACCTTGACCTTGGAGGTCGCGCCGTAGGCCTCGCCGGCGATCAGCCGGGCGTAGAGCCCGTCGCCCTGGTAGGCCGGCATGTCGGCGGCCTTGTAGTGCTCGAAGGCGGGCGCGCACTCCTCCTGCTCGTTCGGGAGGGCGACCCAGGCCTGCATCCCGTGCAGGGCCGCGCCCATTTCGCGGCGGAACGGGTCGGTGCGCTCGGAATGGACGATGCCCCGCCCGGCGGTCATCCAGTTCACCTCGCCCGGGCGAATGGCCTGGGTATAGCCCAGACTGTCACGATGCATGATCTCGCCCTCGAACAGGTAGGTCACCGTCGACAGGCCGATGTGCGGGTGCGGGCGCACGTTGACGCCCTGCCCCGGCTTGAAGTCCGCGGGCCCCATGTGGTCGAGGAAGATGAACGGCCCCACCATGCGCCGGCGCGCGTTCGGCAGCACCCGGCCGACGTCGAAGTCGCCGAGGCTCTTGCGGTTGGCCGAAATAATCAGGTCGATCATGCCCATCCCCTGGCTGATGTGGGCTTCACCATACCGCAGCGCCGGGCGGGGGCGAAGGTCCTCAGTTCAGCGGCAGGCGCGCGATGACGGCGGGGCCGGGGGTGATGGAGCGCAAGGCTCCGTCCTCGCGGAAATCGGTCCACTGGCTGCGGGCGACGAAGACCAGGGCGCCGTCCTGGATCGTGCCTGTGGTGGGTTCGGACAGCTGGGGCAGGTTCGCGGCGATGGGGGCCCAGCGCTCCACGCGGCCGAAGCCGGGATCCATGGTCAGGCGCAGGACCCGCTGGGGCGTGACGCCGTTCTGGATGGCGACGAGGTCGCCGCCGTGGCGCAGCACGCCGTCGGTTCCGACAAGCGAGGCGTTGGCCGGGACCGGCAGGCGGGACACCGCGCCGCTACCCAGGTCCACCACGTGCAGGCCGGACGAATAGTCGGCCACGATCATACGCCGCCCGTCGGGGCTGAGCGCCAGGCCCTGGGGCGAACCCAGCACACCCGCGGCGACCAGCAACTCGAGGGTCGATCCGCCCGCCGGCAGGCGCCAGATCTCTCCGGCCGTCGCGTCGGAGACGTAGACGGTCCCGTCCGGCGCGACCGCCACGTCGCCGAACGCCCGCTCGCGGCCGGCCGGGGCGGGATAGCGCTGCAGCACCTTGCCGGAGCGCAGGTCGATTTTCAGCAGGGCCGCGCGACCCTTGCGATCGGGCGGCAGGTCCTTCGCCTGCGGCATGCCGGAAGACGCCGCCCACAGCACGCGGCGGGGGGCATCCAGCGCCAGGCCCATGACGCCGTCCACCTGCGGGTCCGGCGCGAGGAAGCGGCCGAGCTTCTTGCCCCTGACCTCGACGATGGTGCGGCCGTGCACGCCCGAGATGAGCCAGCGCTTGCCGGCCGCGTCCCACACCACCGCTTCGGCCAGGTACGCTCCCTCGATGGAGCCGAGCACCTCGAGCTTGCCGACCGGCGCCGCGTTGGCGGCGAGGCGGCGGGCGACCGGCGCGAACTCGGTCTCCACCGAGACGCGCTCCAGCACCGGGTCGGCCATGTCGGTGGTCAGACCGAAGGCGGCGTAGCGGTCGAGCAGGGCGATGGCGGCGGGCAGGTCCTCCTGCGCCGCCGCCACCTTGGCGCGCAGCACGGTCAGACCGGGGTGGCTGGGGATGCGCCGGTCCGCCTCCGCGAGGCGGGCTTCGGCGGCTCCGAGGTCGCCGGCGTTCACCGCGGCCACGCCCTCACGGCGCAGGCGGAAGAAGGCGGCGACGTCGCCCTCGGCGGGTGCAGCCTGGGCCAGGGCCGCGCCGGCGACCAGGGAGGCGGCGACGGCGGCGGTCCAGGCGCGAAGCGTCATCGGCGGGGTTCCACGTGGGGAGAGACGAGGTTGAGGGGCAGCTCGGTCGTGTCCTTCACGCCGCGCACCACGATGTGGCTTTCAACGTCCGACACCAGGCCCAGCGCCAGCAGCTTGTCGCGCAGGAATGCGTCAAACGCGTGAATGTCGCTGGTCAGGATACGGAGCACATAGTCCTCCCGCCCGGTGATGGTGGCGCAGTGGATCACCTCGTTCCACTCGGCCACCGCCGCCTCGAAGGCGTTCAGGTTCTCGCGGGTCGGCAGGGTCAGCTTGACGATGGCGTAGACCTCGAAATCGAGGCCCAGCTGCGCGCCGTTCAGCAGGGTGACCCGCTTGCGGATCACGCCGGCGTCCTCCATCCGCTTGATGCGCCGCCAGCAGGGCGAAGGGGACAGGCCCACCTGCTCGGCCACGTCGGCTACCGACAGGCTGGCGTCCTGCTGGATGAGGTCCAGGATACGGGCGTCGATCGCGTCGAGGTCTTCGGCCAAGGCATGTCATCCCCTCCGGCTGCGCACGTCTGTTTCGCGCAGGTTCGGATCAACCCCTGTCTAGGGGCAAGCGGGCTGCTGCGTGAAGCAGATTATTGCTGTCGGCGACGGTTCAGCCCGCCGGGCGGATGCGCCACAGCTCGCCGGCCGCGTCGTCCGTGACGACGTAGAGGAAGCCGTCCGGTCCCTCGCGCACGTCGCGGATGCGCTTGCCGCGATCGGCCAGCAGGCGCTCCTCGCCGACCACCCGGCCGTCGCGCAGCACCAGCCGGGCAAGGGCCCGGTTCTTCATGTCGCCGACGAAGACGCTGTCCTTCCACGCCGGGAAGGCGGCGCCGCGATAGAAGCTCATGCCCGACGGCGCAATCACCGGATCCCAGTAGTAGACCGGCTGCTCCAGGCCTTCCTTCGCCGTCAGGCCCTGGCCGACCGGGCCGCCACGGTACTCGACGCCGTAGGTGATGGTGGGCCAGCCGTAGTTCTTCCCCGCTTCGACCCGGTTCAGCTCGTCGCCGCCGCGCGGGCCGTGCTCGACCGTCCACAGCTTGCCGTCCGGGCCGATGGCGGCGGACTGCAGGTTGCGGTGGCCGATGCTGAAGATCTCGGGCCGGTGGCCGGCGCGGCCGACGAAGGGGTTGTCGCGCGGCACGGAGCCGTCGGCGTTGATGCGGATGACCTTGCCGAGGTGCGAGTTCGGGTCCTGGGCCTGGGGGCGGGTGACCAGGTCCGAGCGCTCGCCGGTCGTCACGTACAGCGTGCCGTCCGGCGCGAAGGCCAGGCGCGAGCCGTAGTGCTTGTCGCCGTCGTAGGTCGGCAGCACGCGGAAGATGACCTGCACGTTGTCCAGCCGGGGCTGGGCGCCGTCCGTCAGGACGCCGCGGGCCACGGCCGTGCCGTTGCCGCCCTCGCGCGGCTCCGAATAGCTCAGGAAGATGGTCCGGTCCTGAGCGAAGGTCGGGCTGAGCGCCACGTCCAGCAATCCGCCCTGCCCCTTGGGATCGACCGCCGGGACGCCGGCGACCGTCGGCGACAGCCGGCCGTC
>DASPLM010000115.1:0-4852 GCA_035627575.1 Caulobacteraceae bacterium
CTGATCGGCGAGCGCCGCGACATCGGCCTGAAGATGGACGTGGAGCGGTTCGTCCGCCTCGTCTCCTTCCGCCCCGGCGCCATCGAGTTCGAACCGGTCCCCAACACGCCGCCGGACCTGACGCGGCGGCTGTCGGCGCGGCTGAAGGAGTGGACCGGCCAGACCTGGCTGATCGCGGCCCAGGGCGGCGGCGGGGCCGAGAGCCTCTACGAGCGCGAGCGCCGGGAGAAGGCCGAGTTCCGCACGAAGATCGAACAGGACCCGTTCGTGCAGGAAGTGATGCGCGTGTTCCCGGGCGCCGAGCTGACCGACGTGCGCACGATCGCCGACGTTCCCGCGCCGACCGTCGCACCGAACCTTGACGAGGCGCCGGTCGAGCCGGACGACGACTGAGTTCTCTCGCTCTGTCATCCTGGAAGCCGCGCAGCGGCTATCCGGGACCTGGTTCCGGGTTAGCGCCCTCTCCTGCACGAGGTCCCGGATAAGCCCTTCGCGCTTTCCGCGATGACACCCTAGATTAGACCGCTTCTGGAGGCCCCATGACCGACTTCTCCGCCATGATGAAACAGGCCCAGGCCATGCAGGCCAAGCTGCAGGACGCCCAGGCGAAGATGGCCGAGACCACCGCCGACGGCTCCTCGGGCGGCGGCATGGTCGGCCTGAGCCTGAAGGGCGCAGGCGAACTGACGGCCCTGCGCATCGACCCCAGCCTGCTCACCCCCGACGAGGCCGAGATCCTGGCCGACCTGATCGTCGCGGCCCACGCGGACGCGCGCCGCAAGCTGGAGGCGGCCCAGGCCGAGCTGATGCGCGAGGCCGCCGGCCCGCTGGCCGGCATGCCCGGCATGCCCAAGCTGTTCTGACCGTGCGCGCGCTGCTTGCCGCCGTCGCCGCCGGCGCGGCCCTCATCGCCGCGGCCCCCGCCTTCGCCCAGCACGCCGGCCTGCCGCCGGCGCTGGCCGAGGCCGCCCACGCCTACGAGAAGGCCCAGATCGAGGGCGACCGGGCCGAACTGGAGCGGCTCATCGCCGAGGACTTCATCCTCGTCGGCTCCGACGGCTCGCGCACCGGCAAGCGCGAGCATATCGGCGAGTTCACCGCGCCCGGCCTGGACCTGAATCCGGTGATCGTGCGGGAGCCGGTGGAGCACGTCTGGCATGACGGCGCGGCGCTGGGGGGCACGGTCGATGTGACCGGGACCTTCGAGAAGACGCCGATCCGCTCGACCCTGCGCTACATCGACGTCTGGGCGCTGCGCGACGGCAGGTGGGTCGTGGTCTACGGCCAGGCCACCCGCATCCCGTCCCCGCCCCCGGCGAACTGATGGCCTCGTCCGCCGGCCCCGAGATCGAGCGGCTGATCAGCCTGCTCTCCAAGCTGCCGGGCATGGGCCCGCGCTCGGCCCGGCGCGCGACCCTGGCCTTGCTGAAGAAGCGCGACCAGCTGCTGACCCCGCTGGCGGCCGCCATGGCCGACGCGGCGGAAAAGGTGCGGCCCTGCTCGGTCTGCGCCGCGCCGGACACGCGCGACCCCTGCTCGATCTGCTCGAACCCCGACCGCGACCAGACGCTGATCTGCGTGGTGGAGGAGGCCGGCGCCCTGTGGGCGATGGAGCGGGTAGGGGCCTTCGGCGGCCGCTACCACGTCCTGGGCGGGCTGCTGTCGGCGCTGGACGGCGTCGGGCCCGACGATCTGCGCGTCGCCGAGCTGGTCGGTCGCGCGAGCGACGGGGTGGTGCGCGAGGTGATCCTGGCCCTGCCGGCCACGGTCGACGGCCAGACCACCGCCCACTACCTGACCGACCGGCTGGCGGCCTCGGGCGTCAGCGTGACCAGCCTGGCCCGCGGCGTGCCCGTCGGCGGCGAGCTCGACTGGCTCGACGACGGCACCATCGCCCAGGCCCTGCGGGCCCGACGGCCGGCCTGACCTGGGCTCCGGCGCTTCTTCGACGCCTCAGCGCGCCGGCGGACTGTAGACGCACGGATTGTTGATGCACCCTTCCATGCAGTCGTAGAACGCCTCCGTGCCCTGGCCGTAAAGCCCGGCGCAGATCGCCTTGCATGTGCGGTAGTCGCAAGCCACGGCCTGGCCAGACACCATCGCGGTGATTCCAAAGGCCAGTGCGACCGCCGTCATCCGGGCGGCGAAGATCAGCTTGGCGCGGTTCATTTGTCAGGTCTCCCTCTGTCGTGTGGAGGCTGCGCAGCCAAGCTCAGCATGCGCCGTCTCGGCGTGGAGTCACCGAAAACTTGCAGTCTGGCACATCACACTCATGTGTAGAGAAGCCGTCAGGCCCGGGGCCCTCGCCTGATGCGGCCCGGTTGCCTGCCGGACCCTTAGGGCGCACTCTCCAGACCGAACCGGTGGAGTGGCCCGTGACGTCTTCCCTTCTGGTGCTGATCGGCGCCCTTCTGACGCAGGACGCCAAGGCCACCCTGGAGAACTGCGTCCTCGAGGAGGGCCGCTGGGTCTGCCGCTACCGTCTTCCCGACGTCCAGCTGGTGCAGGGCGACACGACGGCGGAGGTCCCGACCGAGATCCGGACCGAACCGGATGTCGGGACGGCCGTCCGCCCCGTCACGGCCTCGCTGGATCCCGGCGTGCTCACCGAGGACCAGCGCAGGCTGGTGATCCGCTGCGCCGCGGCAGGGTGGCTGTCATTGTGCACGAAGTCGGACCGGGCCCAGGCGCAGACCCTCCAGGCCAGCGCCGCCGCCTACGAGAAGACGCGCGTCCAGGTCGGCCAACTCCTGAGCGACGGCAAGTGCGAGGACGCGGTCAGCTCGGCGCTCGCCGGGGGGTATCTGGGTCTCGCCCGCGAGGCGCGGGCGTTCTGCAAACAGTAACAGCCGCGGCCCGGAGGCCGCGGCTGTCATTCTAAGGCGTTCGCCCGACGCCGGTCCCGCGGGACCGGGCCGGAACTCAGTAGCCGTCGCTGCGCGGCGGGGGCGCGGACGCCGGGCGGCAGCGTTCGCCGTCGCGGCAGTTCTGCATGTGCACCTGCGGCGGTTCCACGATGACCTGCGAGGGCCGAACGATCACTTCCGGACGCTCGACGTAGATCTGGGCCGGGGCCACGCGCACCGGCGGGGCGTCGACATAGACGGGCGGGCCCTGGATGTAGACCACCGGGCCCGGGATGTTCACGGGGCGGCTGGTGACCCGGTAGGCCGCAGGACGAACCCGCACCGGCGGCGGCGGCGGGCTGGTGCGGTACCATTCGACCTCGATGCTGCACTCGCAGCTGTCGTGGTCGGCGTGGTTGTCGATCTCGGTGCAGTCGTGGCCGTCGCCGGCGCCAGCGACGCCCGGGACGGCCAGCAGGGCGATGCCTGCGAGGCCAAGAATGCGTTTCATCCGGTTATCCCTTCTCCTGCCCCTGCTCGGGGAAGCCCACCCGTCCGAATATTAACGTTATCATTTATACTTAAGCCAGCCCCCGCGAAGGCTTTCGCCTGTAGGGGGAATCCGGCGGGCGGTCGGTGGCGCAGAAGGTCGCGCAATTCGCACCGCGGGAACCTTCGCGCGGCACGTGCCGGAAAGGCCGCAGCCTTCTGCGCGACCGAGTTGGCCCGCGGTGGCGGCGCGGCCGCCTTGGACGACAGCGCCGTCGCCCAGGCAAGGTCAGCCACGCAGCCAAGCCGCGATGCTCACGTGCCCGGAGCCAGAGCGAGGCCGGCTTCCGGGGGGCAGGGCTCGTCAGGCCCGCTCGCTCAGCAGTTGTCGACGCCCACACAGGCGTAGACGCAGTCCGCCCACTCGGACGAGCCCCACTCCAGCGTCGTGGCGCAGATGACACGACACTCCTGGAAGGTGCAGCGCGCAGCGGTGTCCTTGGGCATCTTGGATTGCAGCACCCTTTCGGACGGTTGAGACGCCGCCGACGAGGCGGCCAGCAGAGCAGCAACGACAGCCAGTTTTGCAACCAAGGCGAACTTGCGGACCATAACAGTCTCCTCTCCGGCCGGCGCACTACCCGTTACGGTTGCGCCAGACGTGGTAGATACACGACTTGCGTGCATATTGCACGTCTTCCCGTAACCCGAGGCCATGCTCCCTGCGCGGCACAGGACGCTGGCCGCACCGGTCCTGGCCCCAGGCTGCGCGGCGCGTCCTGCCGGGGTCCCGCTGCCGGGGAGGACCTTCCTGAAAGATCCCCGGTCATCCCCGTGGCCGGGGGGCGCGCGGCGCATCGGGTGCGAAGACTGCCGCCAGGGGATCGCCGTCATGCCATCGGGGCCTCTGGGGCGCGAAGGCGGCGCCCTCGACCACGCGCAGTACGTACTCGGCCCAGCGCGCGGCCACGTCCCAGCGTAGCGGCAGGGTCATGTCGTCGGACGGCTGGTGGTAGCTGTTCGCCTCGTAGGCGTCCCACTCGGCGATCCCGTCCGGCCCGCTCCGGGGCAGGCCCCGCGCCGGGTTCGGAAACAGCACCGGCACGCCCATGCGCAGGAACGGATACTGGTCGCTCAGCGCCAGGTTGCCGCGGTCCGGGATGGGATCGGGCACGTGGCGCGCGCCGATCGCCGTCGCGGCCCTTTCCGAGATCTCGCCCAGGGTCGAGTGGTCCGCGCCCAGGGCGACGACGCCGCCGAAGTCGTGGAACGCCATCAGGCCGTCGACGCTGACCGCCGCTACGATCCGTTCGGTCGGTACGGTCGGATAGGTGACGTAGTAGTCCGACCCGAGCAGGCCGCGCTCCTCGCCGGTCACCGCCATGAAGATCACGCTGCGGCGCGGCCGGGGTCCGGCGGCCATCACCCGGGCCGCGTCGATCAGCACGGCAACCCCGCCCGCATTGTCCACCGCTCCGTTGTAGATGCGGTCGCCGCCGACCTCGGGGCCGACGCCG
>DASPLM010000116.1:0-2418 GCA_035627575.1 Caulobacteraceae bacterium
CGGTCGAACTGGCCGGCGGCCCCAGCGAGGCGACCCGGGGCGCTGCCCACCAGGCCGAGGACGACGCCTATATCGCCCACCTCGCCTCGCGCGGCCTGATCGCCGAGCGTCGCATCGACCCGGACACGGGCCGCTCGGTGCTGGTGGTGTCCAACCGCCCGGTGCCCAATCCCGTCCTGTTCGGCGGCCCCGTGCACCGCCGGCAGCGCGTGGCCCAGAGCGGCCGCAGAGGCGGCCGGTACGAAGACCCGCGCCCCGCCTACACGCCGCGCACCACGGTCCAGGCGGCGCCGAGCGTCCGGGCCGCCGGCCCGGCGCCGGCGGCGACGCCCGCGCCCGCCGCGACGGCCCCGGCGCCGGCTCCGGCCGCAGTGGCGCCCGTGCCGGCAGAACCCGTGCAGGTCGCCGATCCGGCCCAGGCCGGGTTCCGCATGACGCCCGCTGTCTGGGGAATCGTCGGCGCCGCCCTGCTGGCGCTGCTGGCCCTGCTCTTCTTCGCCAACCGGCCGCGGAAGAAGACGCGCTACTCCAGCCATCAGGCTCCGGCGGAAGCGAGCGGCGGCGAAGCCCACGCCTGAGGCGTCCTGACGCACGTCGGGTCTTGCGGCGAGCGCGTTCCTGAACGAAGGAACGGGTCATGCTCGACTTCTTCTCCTCGCAGCTGGTCGCGCTCGGCCAGGTGCTGATGATCGACCTGGTGCTGGCCGGCGACAACGCCGTCGCCGTAGGCCTGGCCGCCGCCGCCCTGCCCGTGGAACAACGGCGCAAGGCCATCCTTATCGGCCTTGGCGCCGCCGTGGTGCTGCGCATCGGCTTCGCGCTGATCACGGTTCAGCTGCTGGCCATCGTCGGGCTGTTGCTGGCGGGCGGCTTCCTGCTGCTGTGGGTGTGCTGGAAGATGTGGCGCGAGCTGCAGGAGCAGAAGACCCACGACCAGGCCGAGAGCACGGTCGAGATGGAGCAGGCCCTGGCCGCCCACCACGGCGGCGGCGCTCCGCCCGAGGCGCTCGGCATCAAGCCGAAGTCGTTCGGCGCCGCCCTGCTGCAGATCCTCATCGCGGACGTCACCATGTCGCTGGACAACGTGCTGGCCGTGGCCGGCGCCGCGCACGAGCACCCCTGGATCATGGTCTTCGGCCTGGTGCTGTCGATCGCCCTGATGGGGATCGCCGCCACCTTCATCGCCAAGATGCTGAACAAGCACCGCTGGATCGCCTACGTCGGCCTGGTCATCGTGCTCTACGTCGCCCTGCACATGATCTGGGACGGCGCCCGCTCGGTGATCGTGCGCACCGGCTATCTCGAGGAATACAACGCCTCGGCTCCGGCCTTCCTCGACATCGGCGAAAAGGAAGCCGCCAAGCACCGGGGCCACGCCGAGGGCGGCGCGGAGAAGCAGACGCCCCACGCCTATCCCGGCGGGTCGGAAGGCGGGCACGGCACGCCGAAGGCGGGAGCGGAGACGGCGGGGGCGAAGGCGGGCTAGGCTCAGCCTACTTCCCCTCTCCCTTGGGAGAGGACGAGGTCGCGAAGCGAACTCGGGTGAGGCGTCTCAGCCGCCGCAACCCTAGCGCCGGCCGGCGCGGGACATGACACGCCTCACCCGCTCCGTCGCCGCTGCGCGGCGCCGCTCGCGTCCTCTCCTGAAGGAGAGGAGGAGTCAGGCCCCCTCCGCGCCGCCGAACCGCTCGGCCCACTCCGCGACCCGGTCGTCGTCGATCTTGGCGAACAGGACCTCGGGCACGCTGATCGGGGCGCCGGGAGTCAGGCGGTTCAGTTCGGCCTCGCCGTCGGCCGACGGCCACGGCAGGTCGCCTTCCAGGCCGACCGCCGCGCCGATCTTCTGCGCGGCAAAGGGGATGATCGGCTGGCTGATGGCGGCGAACAGGCCGACCAGGTTCAGGCCGGTGCGGACGATGACACCGGCGCGCTCGGGATCGGTCTTGAACGCTGTCCAGGGCGCGGCCTCGGTCAGGTACTCGTTGCCCAGCACCCAGATGCGGCGGATGGCCTGGGCCGATTTGCGGTACTCCATGGCGTCGAACATCGCCGTCGCCTCGGCCAGCGCCTCGGAGACGTCTGCGTAGAGCTTGCGCTCCAGTTCACCCGGCTGGCCGCCGACCGGGACCTTCCCCTCAAAACGGCTCTCGGTAAACTTCAGGATGCGGTTGACGAAGTTGCCCAGCACATTGGCCAGGTCGACGTTGATGGCCGACTGGAACTGCTCCCAGGTGAAGGCGGTGTCGGAGCCTTCGGGGGCGTAGGCGGTCAGGTACCAGCGCCAGTAGTCGGGCGGCAGCAGTTCGAGCGCCTGGTCCATGAAGACGCCGCGCTTCGAGGACGTCGAGAACTTGCCGCCGTACCAGTTGAGCCAGTTGAACGCCTTCAGCTCGTCGACCGTCTTCCACGGCTCGTCCG
>DASPLM010000117.1:0-2602 GCA_035627575.1 Caulobacteraceae bacterium
GATCGAGGCCCTGGTCCGCCGCATCATCGACACGCCGGACACTGGCCGCCAGAGCAGCCGCGTCCACGCCCTGCTCATCGCCCGCCATGGCAGGCTGGTGGTCGAGGAATACTTCCACGGCTTCGACCGGGATACGCTCCACGACACCCGCTCGGCCGGCAAGAGCCTGACCGCGACGATCACGGGCGCGGCGATCCAGGCGGGGTATCCGCTGTCGACCTCGACCCCGGTCTATCCGGCGATGAACGGCGGGGTCGTTCCGGACGGGCTCGATCCGCGGAAGCGGGCCATGACCGTCGAGCACCTGCTGACGATGACCTCGGGCTACCATTGCGACGACGAGGATCCCGCCGCGCCCGGCAACGAGGACACGATGCAGTCCCAGCGGGTCCAGCGCGACTGGTATCGCTTCACGCTCGACCTGCCGATGGCGTTCGCGCCCGGCGAGCGCGCCATCTACTGCAGCGTCAATCCCAACCTGCTGGGCGGCGTCGTCGCTCGCGCCGCCGGGCGACCGCAGGAGGACCTGTTCCGCGACCTCGTCGCCGAACCCCTGGGCATCCGCCGCTACGCCCTGAACACCCAGCCGACCGGCGAGCCCTACATGGGCGGCGGGCTGTACATGGCGCCGCGCGACTACATCAAGCTGGGCCAGATGATGATGGACGGCGGCGTGTGGAAGGGCCGCCGCGTCGTCAGCAGGGCCTGGGCCGAGCGGGCGACCGCGCCGCTGCAGAGCATCGGCGGACGCGGCTACGGTTACTTGTGGTGGAGCCAGGACTATCCGTATCGCGGAGGAACCGTGCGGGCGATCTACGCCGCCGGCAACGGAGGCCAGATCGTCATGATCGTGCCGGAACTGGACCTGCTGATCAGCTTCTGGGGCGGAAACTACGGCGAGCGCGCGGCCCGAATTCCGCAGGAGGTCTACGTGCCGGAGCTCATCCTGCCGGCCGTCGCACGCTGAGGCCGCGGCAGCGGGCGCCCCGTCCGTCTGCTCGGCCAGGCGCCGCCGTGAACCGCCTCTGGAAACCAAGCTGGGCCTTGGTTCCATAGCAACGCCAAAGAACATCCACAGAACGCGACGTTTTGACTCAACAAAACAGTGGCTGAAAACCCGACTCACGCTAGGCGGTTAACCACCCGTTAGGGAAGGTGGTTGTCCTATTAACCCTTCCCGAGCCGCGAGTCGCATTTGGCGGGTACGGTCTGGGTCTGGGTCCAAGAGGTCGGCTTTTATGGCAATTTCCCTTTCCGCTCCGCGCGCCACGGAACTGAAGCCCCGCATCGTCGTGTTCGGCGTCGGCGGCGCCGGCGGCAACGCCGTGAACAACATGATCGACAGCGGGCTCGAAGGGGTCGAGTTCGTCGTCGCGAACACGGACGCCCAGCAGCTCCAGTACGCCAAGACCGACACGCGCATCCAGCTCGGCGTCGCCACCACCCAGGGCCTGGGCGCGGGCGCCCACCCCGAGGTCGGCATGCACGCCGCCGAGGAAAGCGCCGCCGACATCGAGGCCCACCTCGACGGCGCCCACATGGTCTTCATCACCGCCGGCATGGGCGGCGGCACCGGCACCGGCGCGGCGCCGGTCATCGCCAAGTGCGCCCGCGAGAAGAACATCCTCACCGTCGGCGTGGTGACCAAGCCCTTCATGTTCGAGGGCCGCCACCGCATGCGCCTGGCCGACGCCGGCATCGCCGAGCTGCAGCGCTACGTCGACACCCTGATCGTCATCCCGAACCAGAACCTGTTCCGCGTCGCCAACGAGCGCACGACCTTCGCCGAAGCCTTCGGCATGGCGGACCAGGTGCTGCACTCGGGCGTGCGCTCCATCACCGACCTGATGGTGCTGCCGGGCCTGATCAACCTCGACTTCGCCGACGTCCGCACCGTCATGACCGAGATGGGCAAGGCGATGATGGGCACGGGCGAGGCCCAGGGCGAGGACCGCGCCCTGATGGCCGCCCAGAACGCCATCCAGAACCCGCTGCTGGACGAGACTTCGCTGAAGGGCGCCAAGGCCGTGCTGGTGAACGTCACCGGCGGCATGGACATGACCCTGCTGGAAGTCGACGAGGCCGCCAACGCCATCAGCTCGGAAGTCGATCCGGAAGCCAACATCATCTTCGGCGCCGCCTTCGATCCGCAGCTTCAGGGCAAGATCCGCGTCTCCGTCGTCGCCACCGGCATGGACGGCGGCGTGATGCAGAAGATCGAGCCCAAGCACGAGCCCAAGCGCACCCTGGCCATGGGCCAGCCGCTGCCGGCCGGCGAACTGCGCATCCAGCCCCAGGAAATCCAGCCGGCCGCCAAGCCCGAGCCGGCCGCCGAGCCGCTGCGTCCGGCCGCCATGGCGCCGGCGCCCGCGCCGCAGGAGATCCGCTTCGGCCGCGCCGCTCCGGAGGCCACTCCGCCTGCCGAGGTCGAGCCGGCCCGCCGCGTCGAACTGCGCGAGCCCGCCGTCGAGGAGGCCCGTCCGGCCGCCTCGCTGGACGAGCAGCGCCCGATCGCCCGCATCGTCGACCCGCTGGTCGCCGACGAGGACGAGTTGCACGGCGACCTGTTCCTCGACACCCCGGTGCGCAAGCCCGAGCCGCG
>DASPLM010000118.1:0-3338 GCA_035627575.1 Caulobacteraceae bacterium
GTCGATGTCGCCCGGATGATCGATCTGGGTGGTGATCGACTGGCCTTCCTGGGCGTCCAGCGTCACCTCGCTGGAGGTGTCGTCCGGCACGTCGTCCAGGAGCGCGGTCTCGCCGCCGCCGGCGGCGTAGAAGGTGTCCCAGGCCGCCTGTCCATCGGAGTACTTCGACGCGTTCTCCACGCAGGAGGCGCAGCCGCAGCGCATGGTGAAGCCTCCCGTCGCTGCGTCGTCCAGACTCGCGGCGGCCCCGCTCATGGTCAGGGCGCCGCCGAGGGACAGGGCCGACGACCCCAGAAGGCTGGGCGCGGCCGCCGCAGCGGGCCGCCCTTCCGGGTCGAGCCAGTCCAGCGGCGAGCGTCCGCGCACGGTTGGGTCGGCTCCGTCCGCAAGCGTGGATACGGGCGAGCGGAGGGCCGTCGCGGCGAAGGACTTCGACATTCGGAATGTCTCCCCATGGAAGACCGGCCACGCCTGAAACCCCGGACGGACTGGTCGAGCTAGGGGGCAAACGTGGCGCTTGTCTGTGCGGTTCCATCGTCGTTAACAAATTTGGAACCCGCTGTTCGGACGAAGGGAATGCCGCCCGCCCGGCCCTCTGGTTGCATACCCGTAATCACATGGTGCGGACCGACGCCGGGCATCTCCCGGTTCTCGAACCGCAGCACTTCGCCGCCTTCGACGCCCCAACGGTTCCCCGCCGCGCCGGGCCCCTAGGGACGCCTGAGGTGGCCGACTGACCGTCACGCCCGACTGGCGCGCCTCCGGTCCGCGGAACCAGGCGCCGCGGGCGCGGTTATCGGCCCATGGCCAAGCCTCCGCACGATCCCTCGCCCAATGCCGCCCAGTTGAGCGGCGACATCAATTCCGGCCGATCGGGCGACAAGGTCGCCGGCTTCGATCCCGCCGCCGCGCCGCTCGGCACCGACGAGGAGGCCGGCGGCCACTCGCCGTCGTCGGCCGAGATCGCCCAGGCTCGCCAATTGGAGAACCGCGACGGCGTGAGCGGCCACAAGGCCAACGGCTCGGAGCCCGCCATGACGCCCGACGGCGTGGTCAGCCGCTGGCCCGGCGGCCTGATCTGGGCCGTCGGCCTGGTCGCCCTGCTGGTTGCGGCCGTGGTCATCGCGGCGGTCATGGGCATGACCTGACGACCCCGGCAGCCCCTCACCGCTGCTCATACGTCCGTCGCGCCCGGTCCACCGCCCGCTGCAGGGCGTCGCGGCGCTTCTCCAGATCCGCCCTCAGCTTGGCTTCGCGCCGGTCGAGCGCCGCCCGGTCGCGGGCGATCTCCCCCAGCGCCCGGGCCTCCTCGCGCCCGAACGCGGTGAGTTCGGCCTCTGCCTTCATCAGCGGGCGCCGATCGGGCGCCTTGCGCCGGGGCGGCGCGGTCTTGCGGGGCGGACGGGCGGGCGGTGACGGCGGCGGCGGGGCTGGCGCGCCCGCCCGGCTCTTTGCGCCGGCCGCCCTGGGCAGGGTCGGCGCGGCCTTCGTCCTTCCGGCAGGCTTCGGCGCCGCCGCCAGGGCCGCGGCCCAGCCGCCGCCGGGATCCTCCGCGGCGGAGCGGAACGGATCCGTGCTGCCGGCCAGCCGTCGCAGCGGCTTGCCCGGGTCGGCCTGCGCCGCCTCGATGGCGTCGGGCTCCTCGGCCACCCGGGCGCGGCCCTGGGCGAACAGGTCCTGGTTCACGCCGAAGGCGTCGAGGGCCGCCCGCTGGTTAGGCGCGGCGACCACCCACTCGTGAACGCCGTCAACCTCGGCGACGTAGACGCGCGGCTTCCTGGCCATCAGCCGTAGAAGCGGCCGGGCTCCAGCCGCACCGGGACCGGCTCGTCCAGGTCGCGCCAGCCTTCCCGGGCGATGACGTCGTTGCTCTCCTTGGCCTTGCGCATCTGCCCGAGCGACCAGGTGATGTGCCACACGCCGCCGCCGGGTCGCTCGGTGGACCCGTCGATGCGGACCACCAGGGCCTGGACCCCTTTACCGTCGTCGGCCACCCCGACGACCTCGGCTTCGACCGGCGGCGGCGGCGGCGCGTCCTCCACCACCCCCGCCTTGAGGGTGACGTGGTCTGCGACCGTACGCTCGTAGGCAGGCGCGAACTGTTCCAGCAGGCGCTTGCGCTCCTCCGCCGGCACCAGCCAGCCGATCACATGCCTGTGCGCAGCCTCCGGATCGGGGGCGAGCCCGGGGACGTCTCTGACCTGGACCATGGAACCTCCTGCGGGCTCAACACCGGGCGCCGGCGGGGGTTCCTCGGCGGCTCCGGCGCAGGCGCGAGGCACAGGGCCTAACCTTTGTTAAGTCAGGAACTTTCCAGAACAGCGGCGGGTTGGCCGGACAGCCGAAACGCACAAAGGACAGGACAGTCCCATGAAACGAATACTCGCCTGCGCCGCAACCGCCGCCCTGCTCACCGGGTGCATGTCGATGGATCGCGACAGCGCCGCCGCCACCGGCTCAGGCGCCCGCCTGATGGCCGCCGACACGGCCCGCGCCCCTGCGCCCATGCCCACGAACGCGGTCGGCTACATGAAGATGGCCGCCGCAAGCGACATGTTCGAGATCGAGTCGAGCCAGCTCGCCCTGCAGAAAGCCGGCAGCGCGGACATCCGCGCCTTCGCGCAGATGATGGTCGATCATCACACCCGCACCTCCGCGGACCTGATGGCGGCGGCGCGCGCCGGCGGACTCACCCCGCCCAGTCCCATGCTGCCGCCGGACAAGCGCGCGAAGATCGAAGCGCTGAACGGCGCCAGCCGAGGCCAGGCCTTTGACCGGATGTACATGGACATGCAGGTCATGGCGCACCAGGAGGCGCTGGCCCTGCACAGCACCTACGCCGCACGGGGCGACAATCCGTCGTTGAAGGCCGCCGCCGCCAAGACCGCTCCCATTGTCCAGTCCCACCTGGACCGCGCCCACGCCCTGCACCACGGCGGCGGCGCCTGAGCCCTGCGGCGGAAGGGCTCCAAGCCGCCTCGACGCCGCTGCGAATGCGCTCCCGGAGGGAGACCTCCGGGAGCGCCTTGCTGGGTCATCGAAATTTTCCGCGCCGCCTGTCGGCGCGGGCGCTCCTGCGTCGTCCCTGGGGAGCGGCCCACCGCGTGGCCGCGGACAAGGAAGACGGACGATGTCGATCACCCTCTATGAGCTGCAACCCACCCGCTCGGCCCGCGCGCGCTGGACCCTGCTGGAACTCGGCCTGCCCTTCGAGAGCATCGAGGGTCGGGAAGTCTTCGACATGCCCGAACTCGCCGAGATCCACCCGCTCAGCAAGCTGCCGGCGCTGCGCGACGACGGTCGGCCGCTCTTCGAGTCCGCCGCCATCTGCAACTGGC
>DASPLM010000119.1:0-4813 GCA_035627575.1 Caulobacteraceae bacterium
TCGCGCAACGTCATGACCGTGCGGCTGGCCCAGAAGGTCGGCATGCGCAACATCGTCGAGAACGCGATCAAGTACGGCATCGTCACCCGGATGGATCCGGTGCTGTCCATGGCGCTCGGGGCCGGCGAGACGACGCCCTACAAGCTGACGGCCGCCTTCTCGATCTTCCCCAACGGCGGCCGGCGCATCAATCCGCACCTGATCGAACTGGTGCAGGATCGGGAAGGCGACGTGGTCTACCGCGCCGACGCGCGCCGCTGCCCGGGCTGCCGCCGCAGCTTCGTCGGCGGCGAGAGCCCGCGCCTGAACCCCGAAGGCGAACAGGTCCTCGACCCGATCGTGGCCTACCAGATCACCTCCATGCTGGAAGGCGTGGTCCAGCGCGGCACGGCCACCCAGGCCCGCGTGCTGAACCGGCCGGTCGCCGGCAAGACCGGGACCACGAACGAGTACCGCTCGGCCTGGTTCGTCGGCTTCACGCCGGACCTGGTGGTCGGCGTCTTCATCGGCTTCGACGACAACCGCTCGCTGGGGCAGGGCGAGGCGGGGGCGGTCACCGCCGTACCCATCTTTGTGAACTTCATGACCGAAGCGCTGAAGGACACGCCGGCCAAGCCGTTCCGCAAGCCGAAGGACGCCAAGTACATCATGGTGCGCGGCATCGAGGAGGCCTTCCGGCCAGGCACCGAGCCCAAGGCGCCGGTGCTCGATCCGGCCACGGCCGCCGCCCGCGCCGCCGCCCGCGCCACCCAGGGGCCGCGCCCCTACAACGAGGTGTGGCGCGACGGGCAGATCTCGGGGGCCACCAACGCCGCCGAAGCCACCCGCCCGACGCCGCCGCCTCCGCCGCCGACCGAGTGACGCACGAGCCGGCGCGCCGTTGCCTTCGACGGCGTTCCGCCCTATCTGCCCGGCTCCAATTCGGAGAATGACCCATGCGCCCGGATGTCGAGGCCCTCGCGGCCGACATCGAGCAGTCCGTCGGACTGCTCAGGAGGAGACTTTGACTGGGAGCCTGCGCTCCGGAAGCTCGACGAGCTGAACGCCCGGGTCGAGGACCCGACCCTGTGGAACGATCCTGAACAGGCCCAGGCCGTCTCGCGCGAGCGCTCGCGCCTGGCCGGCCAGGTCGAGTTGGTGCAACAGCTCGAGAGGGACGCCGCCGAGGCGGTGGAGTACGCCGAACTCGCCGACATGGAAGGCGACGAGGCCAGCCTGGAAGAGGCGCGCGCCAGCCTGCGCGCCCTGAAGGACAAGGCCGCCCGGGCCGAGCTCGAGGCGCTGCTGTCCGGCGAGGCCGATGGCAACGACGCCTATCTGGAAGTGAACTCGGGCGCCGGGGGCACCGAGTCCAACGACTGGGCCGGCATGCTGCTGCGCATGTACACCCGCTGGGCCCACGCCCACGGCTACCAGACTGAACTGATCGAAGAGACCGGCGGCGAACAGGCCGGCATCAAGTCGGCGACCATCGTGGTCAAGGGCCCCAACGCCTACGGCTGGCTGAAGAGCGAGTCGGGCGTGCACCGCCTCGTGCGCATCAGCCCCTACGACTCCAGCGCCCGCCGGCACACCAGCTTCGCCTCGATCGGGGTGTCGCCGGTGATCGACGACACCATCGTCATCGACATCAACCCGGCCGACGTGCGCACCGACACCTACCGCGCCTCAGGCTCGGGCGGCCAGCACGTCAACAAGACCGACTCCGCCATCCGCCTGACCCACATCCCGACCAACACGGTCGTGGCCTGCCAGGCCGGCCGCTCGCAGCACCAGAACCGCGACGAGGCCTGGAAGATGCTGCGCGCGCGCCTGTACGAACTGGAGTTGCAGAAGCGCGAGGCCGCCGCCCAGGCGCTGGCGGACGCGAAGAGCGACATCGGCTGGGGCCACCAGATTCGCTCCTACGTGCTGCAGCCCTACCAGATGGTCAAAGACCTGCGCACCAACGTCGAGACCTCCGACACCCAAGGGGTGCTGGACGGCGACCTCGACCAGTTCATGGGCGCGGCCCTGGCCCAGCGGGTCGGGGACACTCGGGACGGCGAGGCGGCGTAAGCGGCCCCTCCTGCCTGTCTGGACGCAAAAAAGGGACGCCCCGCTCGGGCGTCCCTTTTCTCATGGCCGCGCGACCGCCCCCGAGGCCGGAGGGGGCGGAGCGTCGGCGTGTATGCGACCGAAGCCGGCGTCTCAGGCGGCGCCGGGCTTCAGTTCGATCAGCTGGGCCGTGTCGTGCTGGACCGGCTGCGGCGCGGCCTGCGGGACCGGCGCAGGCGCGAAGGCCGGAGCCTGGGCGACCTGCTGCTGCACCGGCTGCGGGGCGGGAGCCGCCACGGGGGGCGGGCTCGGGACCGGCGAGGGTTGCGGCGCGCTGTAGGACGGGGCGGCGAAGCCGACCGGCTGCTGCGGCGTCGGAGCGGCGGCCTGGTCGGCCTTGCGCGCCTGCAGGCAGCGGCCCTGGAAGTAGGCGCCGACGTCGATCGACAGCTGCTCGTGGGTGATGTCGCCGTCCACGTAGGCGGTGCCCATCAGCTTGACCTGCTTGCCGCTGACCGATCCGACCACGCGGCCGCGGACCTCGACGAAGTCGCCCGACACGCTGCCTTCGACGTTGCCGGTCTCGCCGACCGTAAGGCGGCCCACCTTCACGTCGCCGCGAACGGCGCCGTCGATGTGCAGGTCGCCCGCGCCAGTGATGTTGCCTTCGAAGGTCAGATCCGAGGACAGCAGGGACGTGGTCTTGCCGGGTACGGTCCGCGGCGCCGCCTGGGCGGCCACCGGCGTCGTGCCGCGGGTCAGGTCGGGCAGGTCGTCGGGGATCGGGACGGGCTGGGCTTCGGGCTTGGGCGTCTTAGTTTTGTTGAACATAGTCTCCGGCCTTTACGAAACGAGCGGGGTTCTGGGGGCGGCCGTTCATCCACACCTCGTAGTGCAGGTGAACGCCGGTGGAGCGGCCCGTCGAGCCCATGGCGGCGATGCGGTGGCCCACGGCCACGCGCTCGCCCGGGCGGACGGAGATGATCTGCAGGTGGGCGTACCGGGTCTTGAAGCCGCCGCCGTGGTCGATCTCGACCGTGTTGCCGTAGCCGCTGCGGACGCCGGCGAACGACACGACGCCGGGCGCGGTGGCGTAGATCGGCGTCATGAAGGGGCCGGCGAAGTCCAGACCCATGTGCAGGGCCGGACGCCGGTTGAACGGATCGAACCGCAGGCCGAACCCGCTGGTGGTGCGCACCGCCCGCGCCGGCCGGTCGAACGGCAGGTTCTCGGCCGCGTCGGCAAGGCTGCGCATCTCGGTCAGGTTGTCGGCCGCGTTCTTGATGCGGGCGGCGAAGGCCTCGTCCACGTCCAGCACGGCGGCCAGGGCGCGCACGTCCTTGGCCTCGATCAGCGGACCGCCCAGGCCCACGCCCGTGGCGTTGACGTAGGCGGCGGGGTTCAGCCCGGCCAGGCGGAAGGCCAGGCGCAGGCGCTCGGCGCGGGTCTTGGCGAAGGTCTCGGCCCGGGCGATCAGGCGTTCCTGATCGAGGCGGACGGCGAGCACGCGCTCCAGCGGCGGGCGGTTCGCGTTCACCGGCGGCAGGGATGGAGCCAGGACGCGCTGGGCGCCCGGCACGTCGTGGAATGAGCCCAGCACCAGGCCGAGGGCCGCATGGCGCTTCTCGACCGTACGGGCCAGGTCGTCGACCGAGCCGGCGGTGGTCTGCAGCTGCACCACGGCGGTATCGAGACGGGCCTGACGGTCCGCCATGAGGCGCTCGTAGCGCGCCCGGGTCCGGGAAACCTCCCGGTCGATGCTCGTGTTGGTGAAGGCGGTGACGGCCATCGACGCGGTGGAGAGAATCGTCCACGCTCCGACCGCACAGGCTGTAGCGGCCAGCAGCATCTGCTTGCGCGCGGTGAGGATGTACCCCCGCGTCTCTCCGTTCGCACGGAGATAGATGTGTCTTTCGGGAAACAGTCTGTCTAGCCAATGGCGCAATCGCGCCACACGTCTAGTGTTCATCGACCCGGACCCCACCCTAGTTCCCGAAAGTTATGCCTTACGCACGGGAAGGCGCGCAAGGGTGTCAACACACTGTTAAGTATGTTTCGGGACCCGTTTCACCTGTGACGATGCTGGACCCGGGCGAGTTCCCCTCTTGGGGGTATTCGCGGTCGGCAGGCCCGCTCCGACACTTATTCTTTCCGCCATGAGTACAGCGGAATGGTTTTGAAGTTGCTAAAGGCCAAGTCGCAAGGGCCAGGGCCCGATTCATCCGGCCGATCGAGGCTGTGGATAAGGGATCATCCGGAGAACATCACTGTGCCGCCACGGGACAGCAGCGCCAGAACTTAAGGCTTTAGTAAGAATCGCGTCCGGCCGTGCAACCTCCGCACCCGGGCGGAGGGGTGACGAGGTCATGGATGCGGCCAGCGGCCGCAGCTTCACAATTCGGAGAGCGTCCCCGCCTTCAGGGCTCGCGCTGCCTCCAGCACCGCCTCGACATGTCCCGGCACGCGCACCTTGCGCCAGATGCGGCGGATCACACCCTCACCGTCGATCAGGAAGGTCGAGCGGTCGATGCCCATGTACTGGCGCCCATACAGGCTCTTCTCCACCCAGGCGCCGTAGCGCTCGATGACGTCGCTTTCGGCGTCCGAGCCGAGCTCGACGGTCAGGCCGTGCTTGGCGCGGAATTTCCCGTGCTTGGCGGCGGTGTCTTTCGAGACACCGATCACGACCGCGCCCGCGCCCTCGAACTCTCCCTTGGCCTGCGAGAATCCGATGCTCTCGGTGGTGCAGCCGGGCGTGTCGTCCTTCGGATAGAAG
>DASPLM010000120.1:0-2158 GCA_035627575.1 Caulobacteraceae bacterium
CACGGCCCTGGCCGAGGCCGGCGGCCGGGCCCTGGTCGCCACGACCGGCGGGCGGCTGGTCGCCGAGCTTGAGGCGGCCGGCGCCGAGTTCTTTCCCCTGCCCGTGAACACCAAGAACCCGCTGGTCGGCATCGCCAACGCCTGGCGCCTGGCGGTGCTGGCGCGGCGGGAGGAGGTGGACCTGCTGCACGTGCGCTCTCGCGCCCCGGCGTTCAGCGTCGCCTTGGCCTCGTTCCTGACCGGCATCCCGTGGGTCGCGACCTACCACGGCATCTACAAGGCGAAGCACCCGCTCAAGCGCTGGTACAACGCGGTGATGACCCGCGGTCGGCTGACCATCGCCAACTCGGCCTTCACCCGCGAGCACCTCCTGAAGGAGCACCGCCTCGATCCGGAGCGTATCGTCACCATCAACCGCGGGGTCGATCTCGAGCGCTTCGACGTCGCCGCCGTGTCGCCCGAGCGGGTGGATGCGCTGCGCAAGTCCTGGGGCGTGGCCAAGAACGACGGCCGCACCAAAATCCTGCTGGCGGGCCGGTTGACCCGGATCAAGGGCCAGCTGCCCCTGGTGCAGGCCGCCGCCCGGTTGCGGGCGCGCGGGCGGCGCGACTTCCTCATACTTCTGGTGGGCGACGACCAGGGCCGGAGCGCCTACCGCGCCGAGGTGGAGCAGGCGGTGGCGGACGCAGGCCTGCAGGACGACGTGAAGGTGCTGGGCCACTGCAGCGACATGCCCGCCGCCTACCTCGTGGCCGACATCGTCGCCGTGCCCTCGGTCGTGCCCGAGAGCTTCGGCCGCACGGCGGTGGAGCCCCAGGCCATGGGCCGCCCCGTCGTCGCCTCGGACCTCGGCGGCATGACCGAGACGGTGGTCGAGGGCGTCACCGGCTGGCGCGCGCCGGCGGGCGATGCGGACGCCTGGGCCGAGGCCCTGGCGGAGGCGCTGGACGCCGGGCCGCAACGGCGCGCGGAAATGGGCAAGGCGGGGATGGAGCGGGTGCGGCGGATGTATTCGTCGCGGGCCATGACCGACGCGACGCTCGCGGCCTACGCCCGGGTGCTGGGCCGGTGACCGGCGCCGATCCCCGCAAGGTGCTGGTCATCAAGACCGGCGCCCTCGGCGACGTGGTGCTGGCCATGACGCCGCTGAAGCGCATCCGCGAGGCGCACCCGGACGCCGAGATCACGGTGCTGACGACGAAACCCTTCGCCGCCCTGTTCGCCGCCAGCCCCTGGGCGGACAAGGTCGACGACGACGGCCGGCCGAAGTCCCTGGCCGGGCAGCTCGGGCTGGTCGGCCGCCTGCGCCGCGCCGGCTACGACCGCATCTACGACCTGCAGTACAACGACCGCACCGCCTTCCTGCACCTGATGCTGTGGCCGAACCGGCCCGACTGGAACGGCATCGCGCCGGGCGCCCGGCTGCCGCACCGCAATCCGAACTGGCGTTCGCTTCATGCCCTGGAGCGGCACGTGGAGCAGCTGGAGCACGCCGGGATCTGGCCGGACGCGCCCAGGGGCCCCGGCTCGGCGCCCGCGCCGGACCTCTCCTTCCTCGTCGACAGTCCGCGCCCGGACCTGACGCCGGAGTACTTCGGCCTGGAGCGGCCCTACGCCCTGCTGGTCCCCGGCGGCTCGGCGCACCGGCCCGGCAAGCGCTGGCCAGTCGAACACTACGCCGCCGCGGCCGATTCGCTGCGGGGCGAGGGGCTGGACGTCGCCGTCATCGGCGGGCCGATCGAGACCCCGCTGGCGGCCCTGATCCCGGCGGCGACGGACCTGACGGGCAGGACCGACTTCGCCCAGATCGCAGCGCTGGGCGCCCGCGCCGCCGTGGCGCTGGGCAACGACACCGGCCCCACCCACCTGATTGCGGCAGGCGGCGCGCCGACGCTCGCCCTGTTCTCCAACGACAGCGATCCGGCCCGATCCGCCCCGCGCGGACGGCGGGTGGAGGTGTTGCGCCGCGACCCGCTGGCGGAGCTTTCGGTGGATACGGTCGTTTCCGCCCTGAGAACCATGATCGACCGCGCTTGATAAGAAAAACGCCGAAGGTCATATAGACTGGCGTGGACGTCTCGACGGGGCCCGGCCCTGTCGCGTGTCCGCTTCCAGGAACGACAACGGAGACGAAGCCCATCCGCCGCCCCATGCAAGC
>DASPLM010000121.1:0-4694 GCA_035627575.1 Caulobacteraceae bacterium
GACAACGGCAACCTGGCGCTGTTCGGCGCCGCGCCGCCGGCCCCGTACTTCGGCGGCCGCTTCTCCAACGGCCCGGTGTGGGTCGAGCAGCTGGGCTGGGGTCCGCTTGGCGGCTTCGGCGACATCACCGGCAGCGTTGACTGGGCCTTCGGCGGCGCCTGGACCAGCACCAACCCCAATCCCCCGCCCATGACCACCCAGGTGGCCGGTTACATCGGCTCGGGCGGGACGTTCGGTTCGGGCGACGTCGTCACCCTGTGGGGCGGCGCCAACAACATCTTCAACACCCTGGCCCCGGCCAGCGTCAGCGCGAACCCGTTCCTCTACATGGGCGCGGTCGGCACGGCGGCCGCCAACGACATCGGCAGCCTCACGGACCAGGTCGCGGACGCCGGCGCCGGCACCATCCTGGTCGGCAACCTGCCGCAGCTCTCGGTCACGCCGCAGTTCATCGGCAGCCCCGCCGGGCCCCTGGCCGACGCGGGCGTGAACGCCTTCAACACCCAGCTGCGGACCAACCTGTTCGCCCAGGCCGCGGCCCACCCGGACCAGAACATCATCCTGATGGACGTCTATTCGGCCGGTCAGGTGGTGATCGCCGACCCGGGCCGCTTCGGCTTCACCAACGTCACCCAGACCTGCTTCACCGGCCTCAGCGTCTGCGCCACCCCGGACACCTACTTCTACTGGGACGGCGTGCACCCGACCGCGGCGGGCCACGCCTTCATCGCGGCGCTCGCCAGCGACTACCTGTTCTACGCCGACCGCTCGGCGCCGACGGCGGCCCAGGGCGAGACCGCGCTCCGCCACCGCGCCCAGGCCCAGGACGCCGTGTTCTCGCGCCTTGGCCACACGGAGCTCGGCGTCGGCGAGACCGGCGTGTCGATCATCCTCGATGGCGAGGAAGCCACGGTCGACGCTCGCGGCGTCATGCCGGAGGTCGAAGACAAGTCGCAGAGCTTCCGCGTGGCGCTCGACCATATCGCCACGGACGACCTCCGCGTCGGCGGCCTGTTCAGCATCACCCAGTCCGAGGTCGACGCCGGCCTGATCGACTTCGACTCCCAAAGCGTGTCGCTGGACGGCTACGTCGGCTGGCGTTCGGGCTCCATGTTCGTGAACGGCCTGTTCGGCGTCAGCCTCGACAACTACCGCGACATCATGCGGATCACGGCCGTCCCGACGGTGGTGAACGACTCCTCGACCGAGGGCGTCACCTGGTCGGCCAAGCTGCAGGGCGGCTGGGTGTTCGAGACCGGATCCATGACGATCTCTCCGCGTGCGGCCATCGGCTACGTCAACGCCGACGTCAACGGCTACACCGAGGATGGCGAGATGGTCCGCCACGTGATCTCCGACCGGGCGATCGAAGCCGTGACGGCCGAGGCCTCGATCCGCCTGGAGAGCCCGATGGGCGAGCGCGTGCGCTTCCACATCGAGGGCGGCTACCGCGACAACCTCGACTACAACGCCGACGAGGTCACCGCCTCGCTCGCCGACAACCCGGCCCTGCCGCTGTCGACCTTCGTCGACGCGGCTGACGGCGGCGTGGCCCTGCTGGACGCGGGCCTCGAGGCGCGGCTGGGGGAGAACTACACCCTGGGCGTGGCCTACCGCGGCCGCATGGGCGACGAGCTAGAGTCGCACATGGGCCGCGTCTCCCTGAACCTGCGCTTCTGATCGCGGCCAGGCGCAAACGAAAGGCGGCGGACCCCGGTCCGCCGCCTTTTTCGTGTCTGCCGTGTGGGCTAGTGGCGGCTGTCGCGCCGCTCCGGGCGGAACAGGGGGACGTAGCCGTCCTGGTAGGGATCGCGCACGCGCCGCTCGTAGATGGTGAAGGCGCAGTCGGAGGCGCTCTTGAAGCTGTCGGCCTCGTCCAGTTCCTCGAGATAGGTCCAGGGCGAGCGTCCGTCGCGCGGGCTCTCGGGCAGCCACTTCTCGAAACGTACGCCCCAGCGTCCAGGCATCGCCGGCCTCATTTGATAACAGGCATGCATCCAACGCCGTTATCCGGGAAATGTTCCCGAGGCGTCAGTGCCCCGGCGTGGCCGGCTTGAGCGGAGTGAACAGCAGCTTGTCGATGCGGCGCTCGTCCATGTCGACGATCTCGATGCGATAGCCGCACAGCTCCAGAGTCTCGCCCTCGGCCGGGAACCGGCCCAGGTGGTCGAGCACGAGGCCGGCGGCTGTGTGGAAGCCCGAGCTGTCCTCGATGTGGACGTTCAGCTTGGCGTGCAGATCGTCGAGGTCGGCGCGGCCGTCCACCAGCCAGGATCCGTCCGGGCGCTGCAACAGGGTGGCGTCGGTCGTGTCGTGCGCCTCGGGGAAGTCGCCGGCGATCATCTCCAGCAGGTCCGTCGGCGTCACCACGCCTTCCAGGGTGCCGTACTCGTTCACCACCAGGGCGATGTGGTTGGGCGTCTTCTTGAACACGTCCAGGGCGGCCAGCAGGGTGGTGGTTTCGGGAATGAAGGTGGGCTGGGTCATGCGCGCGCGCACGTCCAGCGGCTGGTCGTCCAGCAGGGCGTCCAGCAGGTCCTTCTTGTGCACGACGCCGATGGGCTCATCCACGTCGCCGCCGCCGGCCACCACGATGCGGGAGTAGGGGCAGGCGCGGATCTCGGCCCGCTGCTGCGCCTCGTCGTCGTCGAGCGAGATCCAGTAGACCTCCTTGCGCGGCGTCATCGCCGCGCGCACGGGCCGGTCTCCCAGCCGCATCACCTCGCCGATGATGGCCTGTTCCTCCGGCTCGATCAGGCCCGCGTGGGCGCCTTCGGCCAGCACGGTCTCGACCTCCTCCTGGGTGATCGAATCGCCCTTCGAGTCCTTGGCGCCCAGCAGGCGCAGTATGCCGGCGGTGGACGCCGTCAGCAGGGCCACGAACGGGTGCAGCACGCGCGCCATCAGGGACAGCGGCCGCGCCACGGCGCTGGCGATGGTCTCGGGAAACAGCATGGCGAAGCGCTTGGGGGCCAGTTCGCCCAGCACCAGCGACAGGTACGTCAGCACCACGACGACGATGCCGGTGGCGATGCTGTCCGCCCAGGCCGCGATGGCCGGCACGCCCTTCAGCATGGCGGTCAGCTCGCCGGCGATGGTGGCCTGGCCGTAGGCGCCGGCCAGGATGCCGATGAGGGTGATTCCCACCTGCACCGCCGACATGAACCGCGTCGGGTTCTCGGACAGGGCCAGCGCCGCGGCGGCGCCCCGGTCGCCGCGGTCCGCCCGCGACTGCAGCCGCGCCCGCCGGGACGAGACCACGGCCAGTTCGGACATGGAGAACAGGCCGTTCAGCAGGATGAGGAACAGCACGACGAGAGAGGCGAAGAGGATCATCGGTCGAGGGGAGGATGCCTGGCCAGCCCGGCCACGCCTCCACTCTAGAGGGTTTCGCCCCCCGCCGCGACGGGTTTGCCGGAACCGCCCCGCCGGCGGGCGGTTGAGGGGCCATGGCCGACGAGACCTTCCCCGAACCGCCCTTCGATCCGCAGCCGCAGAAGCAGCCGGGCTTCACCGACCGCATGGATCCCCGCCCGGACCATGGCGAGGACAGCTACGTCGGCTCCGGCCGGCTGCGGGACCTGAAGGCCATCATCACCGGCGGCGACAGCGGCATCGGCCGCGCCGTGGCCCTGGCCTTCGCCCGCGAGGGCGCCGATGTCCTGGTCAGCTATCTCTGCGAGGACGAGGACGCGGAGGAGACCAGGCGCCTGGTGGAGGCGGCGGGGCGCCGGTGCGTCCTCATCCCCGGCGACATCGGCGACGCCGCCCACTGCCGCACCATCGTGGCCCAGGCGGTGGAGGCCTTCGGTCGCGTCGACATCCTGGTCAACAACGCCGCCCACCAGGACAGCTTCGGCGACATCGCCGAGATCAGCGACGAGGAGTGGGAGCGCACCTTCCGGGTCAACATCCACGCCATGTTCTACCTGGCCAAGGCCGCCGTGCCGCACATGCCGCCGGGCTCGTCGATCATCAACACCGCCTCGATCAACGCCGACACCCCGAGCCCCCAGCTGCTGGCCTACGCCACCACCAAGGGCGCGATCCAGAACTTCACCGGCGGCCTTGCCCAGCTGCTGGCGGAGAAGGAGATCCGGGTGAACTGCGTCGCGCCGGGCCCCATCTGGACGCCGCTCATCCCCGCCACCATGCCCGAGGAGAAGGTCAAGAACTTCGGCAAGCAGGTCCCGATGCAGCGTCCCGGCCAGCCGAAGGAGGTCGCCCCGGCCTTCGTCCTGCTGGCCTCGCGTGAGGCCAGCTACATCTCCGGCGCCACGGTGGCGGTGACGGGCGGCAAGCCGCTGATCTGAGGCGGCGCGGCGCAACCATTCGCCTCTCCAGGGGTTCGATTCCGACAAGCTGCGCCGTGGAGGGAACCGGACATGACGCCGATACCGGGGACTGCGCGTCCCGTGCTGCGGGGGCTGAACGGCATCGTCCTCAGCTTCCCCGTCGCCCTGTTCTGCATCGCCGTGGCGACCGACATCGCCTATCTGCGCACCGCCGAGATCCAGTGGACCAACTTCTCGGCCTGGCTGATCACGGGCGCCCTGGTGTTCGGGGCCGTCGCCCTGCTCGGCGCGATCATCGCCCTCGTGCTGCACCTGAGGGCGCCGGACCGTCTTGGCCGCATGCTCTACGCCGGCGCGCTCGGCCTGATGTGCCTGCTGGGGCTGATCAACGCCTTCAAG
>DASPLM010000122.1:0-3025 GCA_035627575.1 Caulobacteraceae bacterium
TTCGGGGTCGTCTTCCTGATCATGGCCGGCTTCTGGGTGGTGAACTGGATCGGCGACCGGTTCGAGCAGGACAGCCCCGACGAAGCCCCGCCGGTGGCCGCAGCGCCGGCGCCCGTGCTCAGCGACGAAGACCAGGCCCGCGCCGTCGCCGCCATGCTGGCCCGGTCCGATCGTACGGCCGAGGTCATGCCGGAGCCCGGGACCGCTCCGCTGAGGCTGGAGGAAACCACCTACTGCCTGTTCACGGCGCGGCGGCTGCAGACCCTCGCTGCGGGCGTCGACGAGGCGCACCGCCACCGGGTCGCGCCCCTGTTCCGCGACTTCAACGCCCGTTGCGCCGGGCGCGACGCCGAGCCGGGCGCCGCCGCCATGGCCGCCTACCTCATGGACGGGCAGGAGGCGCGGCTGGACCGCGACGCCACGCGCATCGCGGAGAGCTGGCGGGAGAGGTAGGTGGCGGCGCCTTCCCCCTCTCCCGAGGGAGAGGAAAGTCGGCACGGCCCGCACCCCCATGTCACATCCGCCCGTCCCGCCTCGTCTTGTCCATGACGGCGCCTGATGCGCCAATGGAGAGACCGACATGACCCCGCGCGTGGACAACCCCTTCAAGATCGCCCCGGCCACCATCCAGGCTATGTTGGCCGTGGAGGAGGCGATCAAGGCGAGCGGCCTCGAGTACAGCCTGATCCATCTGGTGAAGATGCGGGCCTCGCAGATCAACGGCTGCGCCTATTGCCTGCACATGCACGCGACCGATACGCGCAAGCACGGCGAGACCGAGATGCGGCTTTACCTGCTCAACGCCTGGCGGGAATCCTCGCTGTACACCGATCGCGAGCGGGCGGCGCTGGCCTGGACCGAGTCCCTGACGCGGCTCGCCGACACGGGCGCCCCGGACGAGGATTACGCGACCATGGCGTCCCAGTTCAGCGAGGCCGAGCAGGTGCAACTGACCATGCTGATCGGGGCGATCAACGCCTGGAACCGGCTGGCGGTCGGCCTGCGTTCGCAGCACCCGGCGGAGGGCGGCCGTGCCGCAGCCTGACGCCGCCACGGAAGCGTTCGAGGCGCACCGGCCGCGGCTGGCGCGCCTCGCTTACCGCATGCTCGGCTCGGTGGCCGAGGCGGAGGACGTGGTGCAGGACGCCTGGCTGCGATGGCGACAGGTGGACCGGACCACCGTCTTGGCCGACGGGCCGTTCCTGTCCCGTATCGTCACCCGACTGTGCCTGGACCGCATGAAGTCGGCCCGCGCGCGGCGGGAGACCTACGTCGGCGCCTGGCTGCCCGAGCCGCTGCTGCAGGCGGCGGCGCCCGAGGGAGAGGATGAGCCGGACCGGGACGAGCTCACCCTCACCCTGATGCTGGCGCTGGAGCGGCTGTCGCCGCTGGAGCGCGCCGCCTTCCTGCTGCACGACGTCTTCGGCGCGCCGATGGAGGAGGTGGCCGCCACCCTGGAACGGGAGCCCACCGCCGTGCGCCAGCTGGCCAGCCGCGCGCGCCGCCACGTTCAGTCGGCCCGGCCGCGCTATAGGGTGCCGCAGGAGGAGGGCGACCGCATCGCCGCCGCCTTCTTCGAAGCCTCGAGCAGCGGCGACACGGCGGCGCTGCGAACCATGCTGGCGGAGGGGGTGACGATCCGGTCGGACGGCGGCGGCAAGGTGCTGGCGTTCCTGAACCCGATCCGGGGCGTCGCGCGGGCGCTGCGCCTGTACGAGAACCTGGCCCGCAAGTATGGCCGCGGAAGCTTCGTGATGATGCGGCCCATGTGGATCGACGGCCTGCCGGGCTACGCCAGCCTGGAGCGCGGCGAGGTGCTCCAGACCACCGCCCTGGAGATCGAGGACGGCCGCATCGTGGGCGTCTACATCACCCGCAACCCCGACAAGCTGAAGCACGTGGCGGCGGTCCTGGCGGAGGACTGCGGCGGAGCGGCGATGGCGCAGTAGGAGCGGGCGCCTTCTCCTCTCCCTCGGTAGAGGACGCGAGCGGCTGGGCGGCAAGGGGAGCGGGCGAGCCTGTCGTGTCCCGCGGCCCGAATTCGCATCGCCTTGAATGGCCTAATTAACTCCGTGGCAGGATAACGTGGTTACCTTAACTCCCGGGCGGAGGCTGAGGGGGCGATGCCGGGGGTTCAGATCGAGCGTCGCACGACGGTCCGTCGCCGGGGCGAGCAGGAAAGCCTGGAGTCCGGCCGCCTGGCCGAGATGGCCGGCGCCCTGGCCGGCGTCGGCTACTGGCGATTCGACCTCGCCACCGGCAAGACGTCGTGGTCGGAGATGATGTTCGAGATCTACGGGCGCTCGCCCGACGATCCCGCGCCCGACCTGGAAGAGGTCCTGTCGACCTACCACGCGGAGTGCCGCGACGAGATCGACCAGCAGATACGCGAGGCCATGGCCCGCAACCCCGAAAGCGGGGGCTATTCGGTGGAGTTCGACCTGCGACGCGCCGATGGCGCGATCCGCCGGGTGCTGGGGCAGGGCGCCCTGGAGTACGATCCGGACGGCCGGCCCGTGGCCATGTTCGGCACTACCGTGGACGTCACCGAGCAGCGGCAGGCCGAGAAGGCGGTGCGCGAGAGCGAGGCGCTGTACCGGCTGCTGGCCGAGAACGCGACGGACATGATCGGGCGGATCGACCTGGACGGGGTGACCCTTTACGTCACGCCCTCGATCGAGAAGCTGATGGGCTACCCGGCGGCCGAGATGATCGGGCGCAAGACGCTGGAGTTCGTGCACCGTGACGACGGCGCGGCGCTGGTGGCCGGCTACCGGCGGGTCATGATGGGCGGGCCGTCCGAACGCATCGAGTACCGCTTTCGCCACCGCGACGGCCACTGGGTCTGGGTGGAAGCCTGCCCCGTGCTGGTGCGCGACGAGCACGGCCAGCCGAAGGAATTCATCGACGTCGCGCGCGACATCACCGGCCGCAAGGCGCTGGAGCAGGACCTGCTGGAGGCGCGGCGGGCGGCCGAGGCGGCGGCCGAGGCCAAGGCCCAGTTCCTGGCCAACATGAGCCACGA
>DASPLM010000123.1:0-12763 GCA_035627575.1 Caulobacteraceae bacterium
CTGGGACGAGCCGCTGGCGGCCCTGCTGCCTGCGCTCGCCGGCGGTATGCGCGATGACTACCGCAAGGCCACCCTGCGCCACCTGCTCAGCCACCGGGCCGGCCTGCTGGCCAACCTGCCGGGCATCGGATTCGGCCGCGACACGGCCGACCCGCGCGAGGAGCGCCTGACCTATGCCCGCATGGCGCTCTCGGCGCCGCCGGCCGGCGCGCCGGAGCATACCTTCACCTATTCGAACGCCGGCTACGTCGTCGCCGGCGCCGTGCTGGAACAGCGCCTCGGCAAGCCGTGGGAGGCGCTGGTCCAGGAGCACCTGTTCCAGCCGCTGGGCATCCGCAGCGCCGGTTTCGGCGCGCCGGGCCGCAAGGGCGAGGCGGTCTCCCAGCCGGTCGGCCACGCAGCCGGCGCGGACGGCAAGCCACAGCCCTACGGCTTTGAGGCGCCGGTCAACGATAACCCCGCGGTGCTCGGCCCCGCAGGGCGTGTGCACATGACGGTGGCCGACCTGCTGACCTTCGCCTCCGCCCACCGCGACCGGACACAGCTGCTGAAGACCGGGACCTGGGATACGCTGCACACGCCCCCGTTCGGCGGCGACTATGCCCTGGGCTGGGTGGTGCGTCCCGACGGTCTCCTCTGGCACAACGGCTCGAATACCCTGTGGTACGCCGAGCTCGCGTTCGACCGAAAGGCACGGCGTTCAGGCGCGGCTATCGCCAACGACGGCCGCCTGGGCACGTCGCAACCGGCGGTCGGCCGGGCGCTCAAATCCGCCCTTGCCGCCGCCTGAGAGCCGCAACCGCGGCTTTCCCCGGTTCGCTCCCCGCCTTCAACAGGCGTGGTAAGTCGACGTGATTAATGGACTTTGGTATTCGGGCGCGGTGAGTCCGTCCCAGATGAGCCTCGGTCTGGAAGCGCAACCCGCCCTGACGCGGGACGCTTTTGTCGAGTCCCCCGCGAACCAGCAGGCCGTCGATACGCTGGACGCGTGGCCGGACGGCTTGACCAATGTGGTGGCTGTTTGCGGGCCCCGCCTGTCGGGCAAGACCCACCTGCTCACGGCCTGGGCCGAACGCACGGGCGCGGTCCTGCTGGACGGCGAAAGCGCCGCCCTGGCGCAGATGGCCGACCTCGAGGGCCGGCTGGTCGCGCTGGACGAGGCCGACCGCGTCGACGACGAGACCCTGTTCCACCTCATCAACCTGGCCGGCGGCGAAGGCGCGGGCCTGCTGCTGGCCTCTCGTCAGCCGCCGGCCAGCTGGCCCACCGACCTGCCCGATCTGCGCTCGCGCCTGAACGCCATCCGCGTGGTCGGCCTGGCGGAACCCGACGACGCCCTGCTGAAGGGCATGCTGACGCGCTTCTTCGGGCAGAACAGCGTGCGCCCCTCTCCTGAGCTGCTGGAATACCTGGTGCGCCGCATCGAGCGCTCGGCCCCGGCCGCGCGGGCGGTCGTCCGACGGCTGATCGAGGCCGCAGCGCCGCAGAACCGGCCGGTCACCCGCGCCCTGGCGCGCGAGGTTCTCGAAGTCGACACCAAAGCAGACGATCTTTTCGACTGACGCTTGCCCGGGCCGGCCGGGCGGGCCACAAGGCCCCAGCCGTGGACACGACACGACCGCCGATGACCGACGCCGCCCTCGCCGCCGATGATCCGGCCGTCCCGCCGTCCCGGGCTCCCCGCCTGGAGCTGGACGACGCCCTGCTGGCCTCGCCCAAGCGCTTCTTCAACCGCGAACTGTCGTGGCTGGCCTTCAATCGCCGGGTGCTCGAGGAGTCCGAGAACCCGCGCCATCCGTTGCTGGAACGCCTGCGCTTCCTCTCCATCTCGGCCAACAACCTCGACGAGTTCTTCATGGTCCGGGTCGCCGGCCTGAAGGGGCAGGTGCGCGAGGGGGTTCGAGTGGTCAGCCAGGACGGACTGACGCCGGCAGAGACGCTGGAACGGGTCAATACCGCCGCCAACGCCCTGATGCAGGAGCAGCAGAAGCAGTGGCGCATCCTGCGCAAGCTGCTCACCGCGGAAGGCGTCGAGGTCATCGACAGCAGCGCCGTGACCAAGGCGGAGCGGGCAAAGCTCGAACCGGAATTCCTCAGCCAGCTGTTCCCGGTGCTGACGCCGCTCGCGATCGACCCCGCCCACCCGTTCCCCTTCATCCCGAACCTGGGCTTCTCCCTGGCCCTGAAGCTGCGCCGCCGCGCCGACAGCCGCGAGCTCTACGCCCTCGTGCCGGTGCCCAGCCAGGTAAAGCGGTTCTGGGAATTGCCCGCCGGCGACGGCCCGCGCACCTCCAAGAGCAAGCGGCGCTACCTGCCGCTGGAAGCGCTGCTGGTCCTGTTCATCGACCACCTGTTCCCCGATTGCGAGCTCCAGGCCCACGGCGTCTTCCGCCTGATCCGCGACAGCGACATCGAGATCGAGGAAGAGGCCGAAGACCTGGTGCGCGAGTTCGAGGCCCTGCTGAAGCAGCGGCGGCTGGGCGAAGTCGTGCGGGTAAAGCTGGAGGCCGAGATGCCGGCCGACCTGCGCGAGTTCATCGTCGAACAGCTGAAGGCCGAACCGCAGGACATCGTCATGGTCGACGGCGTGCTGGGCCTGGCCCAGATGGGCCAGCTGATCTCGCCCGGGCGTCCCGACCTGAAGTTCCCGCCCTTCGAGCCACGCTTTCCCGAGCGGGTGCGCGACCACGGCGGAGACTGCTTCGCCGCGATCAAGGAGAAGGACATCCTGGTCCACCACCCGTTCGAGAGCTTCGACGTGGTGGTCCAGTTCCTGCGCCAGGCGGCGCGGGACCCGAACGTCATCGCCATCAAGCAGACGCTCTACCGCACCTCGAACGACAGCCCGATCGTCGCCGCCCTGATCGAGGCGGCCGAGCAGGGCAAGAACGTCACGGCCCTGGTCGAGATCAAGGCGCGCTTCGACGAGGAGGCGAACCTGAAATGGGCCCGCGCCATGGAGCGCGCCGGGGTCCACGTCGTCTTCGGCTTCGTCGAGTACAAGACCCACGCCAAGCTGTCGGTGGTGATCCGCCGCGAGGGCGAGGCGCTGCGAACCTACTGCCACTTCGGCACCGGCAACTACCACCCGGTCACGGCCAAGGTTTACACCGACCTGTCGCTGTTCTCGACCGATCCGGCCCTGGCGCGGGATTCGGTGCGGGTGTTCAACTACATCACCGGCTACGCCCACCCCGAGAAGATGGAGAAGCTGGCCTTCTCGCCCCTGACGCTGCGTGATCGCCTGACCGAGCTGGTGGAGCAGGAGATGGCCAACGCCCAGGCCGGCAAGCCCGCCGCCATCTGGGCCAAGCTGAACTCCCTGGTGGATCCGGGCATCATCGACCTGCTGTATCGCGCCAGCCAGGCCGGGGTGCGCATCGAACTGGTCGTCCGCGGCGTCTGCTGCCTGCGGCCGGGCGTGCAGGGCCTATCGGAAAACATCCGGGTCAAATCGATCGTCGGCCGCTTCCTCGAGCACAGCCGGATCATCTGCTTCGCCAACGGCTCGGAGCTGCCTGGCGACAATTCTCTGGTGTTCATCACCTCGGCGGACTGGATGACCCGGAACATGGACCGCCGGGTCGAGACCATGGTCCCGGTCGAGAATCCGACGGTGCACCAGCAGGTGCTGGACCAGATCATGGTCGCCAACCTCAAGGACGAGGCCCAGTCCTGGCGGCTGGACGGCGACGGCCGTTACCACCGCGTCGACGTCAGCGGGATCGAGAAGCCCTTCTCGGCCCACGAGTACTTCATGACCAACCCCAGCCTGTCGGGCCGGGGCAGCCGTTCCCGGACCATGCCGCGCGCGATCGAATATGCCATCCCCCGGCGTTGAACCCCGTGACGTGGCGGTGGTGGACGTGGGGTCGAACTCCGTCCGCCTGGTGACGTACCGGCTGGAAGGCCGGGCCATCTGGACCGTCTACAACGAGAAGGTTCTGGCCGGCCTCGGTCGCGAAATGGGCCAGACCGGCCGCCTGTCGGTCGACGGGGCCGAGGCCGCCGTCGCGGCCCTGCGCCGGTTTCGCGCCGTGATCGACGGCGCCGCCTCGCAGGAGGTCTATGTCGCCGGCACCGCCGCCGTCCGCGACGCCGTCGACCGCCGCGAATTCGTCGCCCGCGTCCGCCGCGAGGCCGGGCTCGACATCCGCGTGCTGACCGGTCGCGAGGAGGCGCGCTATTCGGCGCTCGGCGTGCTGGCCGGCTGCCCCCAGGCCGAGGGCGTCGTCGGCGATCTCGGGGGGTCGAGCCTGGAGCTGGTCCGCCTGGAGAACGACGACGCCGGCGATGGCGTCACCCTGGCCCTGGGCCCCTTCTCCCTGGGCGCGCCCGACGACTTCGACGCCGACCGGGTCCGCCGGCTGACGGAAGAGCGGCTGGCCGGCTGCGAGCGGCTTCGCTCGGACGAATTCCACGCTGTCGGCGGCGCCTGGCGGACCATGGCCCTGATCCACATGGCCATGGCCGACTACCCGCTGAAGATCGTTCACCAGTACGACATCCCCGCCAGCGAGGCGCTGGAGGTGGTGCGCTTCGTGGCCCGCCAGTCGCGCCGCTCACTGGAGCAGATCGAGGGCGTTTCGAAGAAGCGGGTCGACATCCTTCCCTGGGCGGCGATCGTGCTGGAGAGCCTCGTCGAGCGGCTGGCGATGAAGCGGATCACCTTCTCCGCATACGGCTTGCGCGAGGGGCTGCTTTACGACGGTATGCCGGCCGACGTGCGCGGGCTCGACCCCCTGATCGCCGGCTGCGCCGCCATCGGCCGCCGGCAGGGCGTAAGCCCGGAACTGGGCCGCGCCGTCGCCGACTGGCTGGCCCCCGCCCTGGCGACCCTGGAGCCGGTGTTCGGCGAGCGGGACGCGGTGCTGCTGCAGGCGGCCTCGCGCCTGGCCGACATCGGCGCGCGCCTGCACCCGGAGCACCGGGCTGACCTCGCCTTCATCCAGGTGCTGCACGCGCCTATCGCCGGCCAGGGCCACACCGAACGCGCGTTCCTGGCGGCCACAATCCACGCCCGTTATGGCGGCAGCGGCAAGACACCCGAAACGCCGACCATCCGCCGCCTGCTGAGCCGCGAGGCCATGGCCCGGGCGCGGGTGCTGGGCCTGGCCATCCGGCTGGGCTGCGACCTGGCCGGCCGGGCGGCGGCGAACCTGCGCGATTCGACCCTGCGGATAGACGGCGACCGCATCGTCGTCACGGCCGCGCCCAACTGCGCCGACCTGTTGCAGGGCGAGCAGACCGGCAAGCGGGCGAACGCGCTCGCGAACGCGCTGGGAATGAAGCTGGAGATCCGGGCGGGGTAGCTGGGCCCACCCCAACATGCCGTCATTCTCGGGCGATAGGGAGCGAAGCGACCGAAGACCCGAGAACCCAGCCGGCGCGACGCTGGTTGCGAGCGCCCTTTCGCAGCGTTGGCGTGGGGAGCTGCTAGATTCTCGGGTCGCCGGGTCGCTAGCGCTCCCCTCTGCCCGAGAACGACGGCAGTGATATGGGTCGTGAGGCGAAGTCCGGAATCCGCCCCCTACTCCTCCGGCTCCAGCTCGACCACGCGCACGCGCGTCCCTTCCAGCACCAGCGCCAGCTCGCCGCGCTTCAGCTTCAGGGCGTCCTCGCCGAAGACCTTGCGCCGCCAGCCCTGCAAAGCCTCCACGTCGGCATTGTCGTCGAGCGCGATCTGCTCCAGGTCGGAGACCGTGGCGATCAGCTTCGTCGCCACCTTGGCGTCCTCGCTGCGTGCCTTCAGCAGGACCTTGAGCAGTTCTATCACCGCGCCAGGGGCCTGGGCGCTCTGGGACGGCTTCTCCAGCTTGGGCGCGTAGGCCTCCGGATCCTCCAGCGCCTGGCGCAGGGCGGCGATCAGGTCGGGGCCGTACTTGGAGGTGGCGAAACCCTTGGGTACCGAGCGCAGGCGGTTGAAGGCGTCGGCGTCCAGGGGGATCTGCGTCGCGATCTCGTCGATCGCATCGTCCTTCAGGATCCGGCCCCGCGGCTGGTCGCGCTCCTGCGCGGTGCGTTCGCGCCAGGCGGCCGTGGCCTTGAAGGCGGCCAGGTACTTCGGCGTGAAACGCCGCGGCTTCAGGCGCTTCCAGGCGATCTCCGGATCGGTGTCGTACAGCGCGGGGTTGGTCAGGGCCGCCATTTCCTCGGCCACCCAGACCAGCCGGCCTTCCTTTTCGAGCTTGTCCCGAAGCTTCGGGTACAGCTGGGCCAGGTAGACCACGTCGCCGAGCGCATAGGTCAGCTGGGCGTCGGACAGGGGCCGGCGGCTCCAGTCGGTGAAGCGGCTGCCCTTGTCGATGTCCTTCCTCAGGATCTGCCGCACCAGCGAATCATAGCTGACCTGGTCGCCGAAGCCCGCCGCCATGGCGGCCACCTGGCTGTCGAACAGGGGCGTCGGCATGGCGCCCAGGTTGTGGAATATCTCCACGTCCTGGCGGGCCGCGTGAAACACCTTGGTGATTGAGGTGTTGGTCAGCAGCCGCAGGAACGGCTCCAGGTCCAGGCCCTCGGCCAGGGGATCGATGCACCGGGCCTCGTCCGGCGAAGCGGCCTGGATCAGGCACAGCTTGGGCCAGAAGGTGGTTTCGCGCATGAACTCGGTGTCCACGGCGATGAACGGCGCGGCGGCCAGGCGTTCGCAGAACGCGGCCAGGTCCGCGTTGTTCGTAATCGGCGTCATGAGCGTGCTATAGCCCCGCCGCGCGTGCTTCGCGCAAGATTCAAAATCGCAAATTCTAGGGCGTAGTCGGATGACTGAGCGGCAGGGCGGACTGACCTATGCGGATGCGGGCGTGGATATCGACGCCGGCGAGGCCCTCGTGGACGCCATCAAGCCCCTGGCGAAAAGCACCCGCCGCCCCGGCGCGGAAGCCGCCCTGGGCGGCTTCGGCGCCCTCTTCGACCTCAAGGCCGCCGGCTACGAAGACCCGCTGATCGTTACGACGACGGACGGCGTCGGCACCAAGCTGAAGATCGCCATCGAGACCGGGCGGCACGACACGGTCGGCATCGACCTCGTCGCCATGTGCGTGAACGACCTGCTGGCTCAGGGCGCCGAGCCGCTCATGTTCCTCGACTATTTCGCCACCTCAAAGCTGAAGGTGGACGTGGCGCGGCGTGTCGTCGCGGGGATCGCCGAGGGCTGCCGCCAGGCCGGCTGCGCCCTGGTGGGCGGCGAGACCGCCGAGATGCCGGGGATGTACGGCCAGGACGACTACGACCTCGCCGGCTTCTCCGTCGGCGCCGTGAACCGGGACGGCGTGCTGCCGCGGCTGGACGAGCAGCAGCCCGGAGACCTGATCATCGGCCTCGGCTCTTCGGGCCCGCACTCCAACGGCTACTCGCTGATCCGCAAGGTGGTCGAGCGGACAGGCCTCGGCTGGCACGCCGACGCGCCCTACGCCAAGGACGCCACCCTGGCCCAGACCCTGATGGAGCCGACCCGCATCTACATCAAGAGCGTCCTGCCCCTGATGAAGGCGGGCCTGGTGAAGGGCGGCGCCCACATCACCGGCGGGGGCCTGATCGAGAATCCGGGCCGCTGCGTCGCCGATGGGCTCGAGGCCCGCTTCGACTGGAACGCCTGGGAATTGCCGCCGGTGTTTGCCTGGCTGCAGGAGGCCGGCGGCATCTCGGACCACGAACTGCGCCGCACCTTCAACTGCGGCGTCGGTTTCATCCTGGTGGTGGCGGCCGAGAGCGCCGAGCCGGTGCTGGCCGCCCTGCTGAACGCCGGCGAGCACGCCTTCGTCTGCGGGGAACTGCAGGCCGCCTGATGGATCGCGTTCGCGTCGCCGTGCTCATCTCCGGGCGCGGCTCCAACATGGGCGCGCTGATCGAGGCGTCGCGCGCCCCCGACAGCCCCTACGAGGTCGCCGTCGTCGTCGCGAGCCGTGAGGACGCCGAGGGGCTGGAGCGCGCGCGCGGCTTCGGCGTCGAGGCCGTTGCGGTGGCGTCCAGACCCTTCGCCGGGGACCGCGAGGCGCACGAGCGGGCGGTCGACGCCGCCCTGCGCGCACGGAACATCGACCTGATCGCGCTCGCCGGCTGGATGCGCCTCCTGACGCCCTGGTTCGTCCGCGTATGGGAAGGCCGGATGCTCAACATCCACCCGTCCCTGCTGCCGAAGCACCCGGGCCTGAACACCCACGCACGCGCCCTGGAGGCCGGGGACGCAACGGCCGGCTGCACCGTCCACCTCGTCACCGAGGGCATGGACGAGGGCCCGATCCTGGCCCAGGCCGAGGTTCCGGTGCTGGCGGGGGATACGCCCGACGTCCTGGCCGCGCGGGTGCTGGAGGCCGAGCACCGGATCTATCCGCAGGCGCTTGCGGCGGTAGCGGAACGGCTGCGCGGCTAGCCACTCGGACGGCCCGTCTCCCCCTGTTGCGGCAGCAACTGGGGGAGGTGTCAGCGAAGCTGACGGAGGGGGAAAACCCAGCCGCCGCGCTTTCCGCTTCCCCCTCCGGCCGCTGCGCGGCCACCTCCCCCATGGCTCCGCCACGGGGGAGACGGGACGGGTAAGTTGCCCGCCTCCCGAACCCCGTCATCCCGGAAAGTCGTCCGGGCCTCAGCCCGGCGACTTGTCCGGGACCCAGCGCACAACGTCGACGCGCAGCGACGCTGAGACCAACACGCCGGCAACCAGCGTGGTGCGCTGGGTCCCGGACAACGGCTTCGCCGTTTCCGGGATGACGGAACGATGATGATGTTCGTACCACCATTGCTGATACCCCACACATCACCTACGTTGGCTGAGTGATCACCGGCCCCCAGATCCGCGCCGCGCGCGCCCTGCTCTCCATCGACCAGAAGGAACTGGCGCGGCTGTCCGGCCTGTCGGTCCCCACCATCCAGCGCATGGAGGCCTGCGAGGGCTCTGTCCGCGCGGTGGTCGACAGCCTCGAGAAGGTGATGGGCGCCCTGTCCGCCGCCGGGGTCGAGTTGATCCTCGAGGGCGAACCGAGCCGGGGCGACGGCCTCGGCGTGCGGCTGCTGCGGAAGCGCTAGGCGGCGAGCGTGCGCGACTGGCGGCTGTTCCTTCCCAAGACGGTCACGGTCCTGCGGCAGGGCTACGGCTTCGCCGATTTCCGCTCGGACATCGTCGCCGGCCTGACCGTCGCCATCGTCGCCCTGCCGCTGGCCATGGCGCTCGCCATCGCCTCGGGGACGACGCCGGAGAAGGGCCTGATCACCGCCGTCGTGGCCGGCTTCCTGATCTCGCTCCTGGGCGGCAGCCGCTTCCAGATCGGCGGGCCGACCGGCGCCTTCGTCGTCATCGTCTACGGCGTCATCGCCCAGCACGGCTACGACGGCCTGCTGATGGCCACCCTGCTGGCGGGCCTGATCCTGATCGCGGCCTCGCTCGCGGGCATGGGCGCCCTGATCAAGTACATCCCCGACCCGGTCACCACCGGCTTCACCTCGGGCATAGCGGTGATCATCCTGGTCAGCCAGATCGCCGACTTCCTCGGCCTGAAGCTGACCGCCGCCCCGGCCGAGCTGCTGCCCAAGCTGGAGGCGTTGTGGGCCGCACGCGCGACCTTCACGCCGGTCGCCGCGGGCCTCGCCGCCGCCTGTCTCGGCGCCATCCTCATCCTCCGCCGGATAGCCCCTCGCCTGCCCGTCTTCCTGATCGTCACCATCGCCGCGGCCGGCGGGGTCGCCCTGCTCAACCTGCCGGTGGAGACCATCGGCACGCGCTTCGGGGGTTTCAGCGCGACCATCGCGCCGCCGACGCTGGACTTCTGGTCCTGGGGCAAGGTGCAGGCGGTCCTGCCCAGCGCCTTCACGATCGCCCTGCTGGCAGGCCTCGAATCCCTGCTGTCGGCCGTGGTCGCCGACCAGATGACCGGCCGCCGCCACCGTTCGGACGTGGAGCTCATGGCCCAGGGCGTGGCCAACATCGGCTCGGCCCTGTTCGGCGGCATCCCGGCCACCGGCGCCATCGCGCGGACCGCCACCAGCATCCGCGCCCACGCCCGCTCGCCCGTCGCCGGCATGGCGCATGCGGCCTTCCTGCTGCTGTTCATGCTGCTGCTGGCGGGGCTGCTGGGCTACATACCGCTGGCGGCGCTCGCGGCCGTCCTGGTGGTGGTGGCGCTGAACATGGCCGAGACCCACCGCTTCGCCCAGCTGCTGCGGGCCGAGCCCGGCGACCGGGCCGTCCTGCTGACCACCTTCGGCCTGACGGTCCTGGTGGACCTGACCGTGGCCATCGGCGTGGGCGTGGTGCTGGCGGCCCTGGTGTTCATGCACCGCATGGCGCGCTTGGCCGAGATCGAGACCGGCAGCCCCCTGCTGGACGAGGAGGATGCGGACCGGGGCCGGCCGCGCGAGCCCTATGCCCCGAACTTCGGCCTTCCCGCGGACGTGGCCGTCCTCACCTTCCACGGCCCGCTGTTCTTCGGCAGCGCCAGCACGCTCAAGGACGCGCTCGACAACGTGGGCCCGCGCAAGCGCTGCTACATCCTGCGGCTGGAGGACGTGCCCCTGCTCGATCCGACGGGAGCCCTGGCCCTGGCCGATTTCCTCAAGCGCGCCACCGCCCACGGCGAGGTGGTCCTCAGCGGCGCGTCGCACGCGGTGCTGAAGGCCCTGATGCGCGCCACCGGCAAGGCCCTGCTGCGCAGGACGCGGCTGGCGCCCGGCTTCGACGAGGCGAAGGCGATGGCGATGGCGATGGCGGCAGCCGGCTAGCCCGCGGAAGCCTGGACCCGCGCGATTTCCACCGGCCAGCGCACGTACAGACCCTTCTCCTGCAGGCTCGCGGCCGCCTCGTGCATGGCGTGGTCGAAGTCCTCGCCGTGCTCCTTCTTCAGCGCGGCGCGCCAGGCGGACAGCTCGCGGGTGAAGGCGGCGCCGGCGGCGCGAGTCTCCTTGGCGCGGGCGGGATCGGCGGCGGCGGCCCGGCGCAGGTCCTCGCCCGTGCAGCGGTCGTAGCGGCGCAGCGCCGGCGGCGGTTCGGCCAACGGCGGCGGCCCCCGGCCGACCCGGTTGGCGGCGAAGACGAAACGCGCCTCCTCGCCCATCTCCAGCACGGCGGCCTCGTCCAGGGCCAGGGTTCCGGCGCGGTCCATGGCCGCCAGCCCGACCTCCAGCACCTCGGGGCCGCAGAACTGGCCGGGCGACCCGCCGCCCAGCACCCGGTTGAGGGCGAGTTCGGCGCCGGACCGGGCGGTGGAGAATGCCTCGGCGTCGCCGGCGCGCAGGGCCGCGACCGCTTCGGAAAGATGAGACGACGGCGCGGGCGCCGCGCCACAGGCCCCCAAGGCCAGAAGGTTGATGCCGAAAACGCCTGCCAGAACGACTGATCGCGGTTGCATCGCGGGGTCCTCCCCACGGACAGGCTGCGCCCGAATTGCTGCCAGTTGGTTAGGAGGGAGGGTTAAGGGGGCTGTAGCCGTGGAGGCGCACGTCGACCGCGTTCGAGACCAAGGTCCGGGGGGATTGCCCCGTCCACGGCCGGAAGCGGATGTTCGGGAGGACGCCTGAGGGTGGATAGCGGACTCTAAGGCGCCGGATCTGCACGCATCGCAAACGACCGCTTCGGGTCGGTAGCGGACATTAGCCCGTCCGCGGAGCGGTCATTCGCGATGTCGCAAGGCGTCGACGACGATCTGGAACGCCAGCACGTTCTGACGACGGCTGGGATAGTAGAGAAAGTACCCGTCGAACGGCGGCGACCAGTCGCTCAACACCTGCTCCAGCGCGCCTGACGCGGCCTGCGTCTGCACGATGCTGTCCGGCAAATAGGCGATGCCGAACCCACTCACCGCGGCATCAATCATCGCGTAGGAGTTGTTGAACGTCAGCTGGCCGTCGACCCGCACGCGAAGCGCCTCGCCGTCCTTCTCGAACTCCCAGGCATAAAGGCTGCCGGACGTCTCGTGGCGCATGTTGATGCAGCGGTGACGGATCAGGTCGCGTGGGTGTTCCGGCCGCCCTCGCTCGGCGAAGTAGTCCGGCGACGCCACCGCCACCAGCCGCCAGTCCGGACCGATGCGGACGGCGATCATGTCCTTCTCGACGCTCTCGCCGAGACGGACGCCGGCGTCGTAGCCCTCCTCGACGATGTTGCGGAAAGTGCTGTCCAGAGCGATCTCCACGTTGATGTCGGGATAGTCGCGAAGCACCGGCTTCAGCTTGGGCCACACGACAGTTTCCAGCGCGTGGTCGGACATGGTCAGCCGGAGCGAGCCGGATGGTTTGTCGCGTAGCGCCGTCAGCGCCGCGATCTCCGCCTCGATCTCGCCCATTCGGGGGGCGATCGTCTGCAGCAGCCGCTCGCCCGCCGCCGTTGTCGCGACGGCTCGCGTGGTCCGCGTCAGAAGACGGATGCCCATGCGCGCCTCCAGCTGCTTGATCGCATAGCTGAGGGTGGACTGCGCCACGCCGAGCCGCGCCGCGGCCTTGGTGAAGCTCCGCTCCTCGGCCACCGCCTGGAACCAAGTGAGTTGGTTGAAGTCCGTCCGCTCCACGCTGCTCTCCCGACCGCTGAGGATTATTCGCCTGGATCGATTAGTTCATCCCGATTGGGGCGGCTAATCGTTTTGCGCTCCCGCCGCTACCTAGCTGGCATGACGTTCTCCGCAGCAACCGAAGCTACCCTGGCGCAAGGCTCCGCAGCTTGGGGCGGCGTGCTCTCGATGGCGCTTTGCGTGGCGATGCTGATCGCCTCCGAATTCATGCCGGTGAGCCTCCTCACGCCGATGGCCGAAGGCCTGCGCGCCACGGAAGGCCAGACCGGCCAGGC
>DASPLM010000124.1:0-2959 GCA_035627575.1 Caulobacteraceae bacterium
CCTGCGCGAACGGCGGCGGCCAGCTTCTCGAACGGCTTGATGTTCGCGGCGCTGTCCGGTCCGATCCTCAGGAACCGTCGCCAGGGTGTGAACGGCGCCTCGCCCTGGATCAGGATCGGTCCCGTGAGGGGCGGCTCCCCAACGAACTCCCGGCCGACGATGGTGCTCAGGTTGTCATGTCCGCGGTTCCTGTCCGCGGCCAGGACGAGGGCGCAACCCAGGCGGTTCAGGACCGCCGTGGTCCGCTTGAACAAGCGCGGTTCGTTGGTATGGAAACGCACCTTCACCCCCGCCCGCAGGCGGTCGCCTATGGCGGCATGGACGGCAGGCGGGACCAGCGGCATCAGGCGGCGCTGGTAGGCCTCATGGATGTCAACGGAAGCGCCGGGCGACCAGGCTTCCCGTTCGATGATGTCCAGCTCCGCCGCCGCGGGCCCCAGGTCGAGGCCCGACAGCAGGTCGTGGACTTCCTCGTGGAACGCGGCGTCCAGCGCCGCCGTCATGAAGTCGACGAGACCGCCGTCGCCGTTGCCGGAGACGAACACCTCGGCGCCGGGGGTCAGGACCGAGGCCTCCAGTCCGCTCGGCGACCAGTAGGAGGGGGTGTCGCCGCCGATGGACCGCTCGAGGCCGAACCCGATGCTCAGGATCACGGCGTCGTAGGTTTCGCCCGGCCCGGCGCTGCCGTCCACGTCGACCCGGACCTGCGACAGGGGGTGGGGGTGCACGCTCCGGACGGGTGTGGAGGCCCTCACCTGTATGACGGACTCGCGCCGGACCCTGTCGAACTGTTCGTGAAGGTGTCGCCGGACGCCGTCGGCCTTCCCTGCCCGCCAGTTCAGGATCGGCAGGCCGGCGACCGGGTCGGTCGCCCCGGGCGCGGGCCAGTCGTAGCTGTGCGGATGCAGGTAGCGCAGGCTCCCGTGCTGGAAGCCCATCACGCGCGGACCCTTCTCGTAGATGTCGACGCCCTGCAGGTCCGGCGCGGCCTTGGCGAAGGCGACGGCGGCCGTCATGCCCGCGGCGCCGCCGCCGACGATCGCCACCTTGCCGTCGGTCCTGACCAGGCCCTCGCCGAGGATGGCGTCCACGAGGTTCAGCGCCCGCACCTGCTGCGAGTACAGCGTGACCCGCTCCTCGAAGCAGCCGAGGAAGAACACGCTGCGGGTGCCGGGCACGAGACTGCCGGCGATGATCTCTGTACGCGACATCCAGGCACGTCCCCCCGTCGCGGGCCCGGCGGGTCAGGCCGGCCCGACCCGCACGCCCCGCGGTCGTGGTCGACCGCAACCGCCGGCCGCGCCACTGACTCGCGCGATAGTGGCGCGCAGCCCCTCATTCCACAACTGTGCCGTTCTGCCGGGCTCCCGCCCCGCGGGAAGCGAGCGGCCGGAACGAAAAAGGCCCCGGATCGCTCCGGGGCCCTTCCGTAAACTCACCGGCCGAAGCCGCGCCTCACGCTTCCGGCGTCTCGCTGTCGCGAACGGCGTCCGGGGCGGCCTTGGCTTCCGACGGGGCGCCGGCCTTGTCCTTGGTGGAGACCATCTGGCGCTCGGCGATACGGGCCGACTTACCGCGACGGTCGCGCAGGTAGTACAGCTTGGCGCGACGGACGACGCCGCGACGCTTCACCTCGATCGACTCGATCATCGGCGACAGGGTCGGGAAGACCCGCTCGACGCCCTCGCCGAAGCTGATCTTGCGGACCGTGAAGTTCTCCTGGATGCCCTCGCCGGCGCGGGCGATGCAGACGCCTTCGAAGGCCTGGACGCGCTCGCGCTCGCCTTCCTTGATGCGCACGTTGACGCGGACGGTGTCGCCGGGGCGGAATTCGGGGATGGAACGCTTCGCCAGCTGCTTGCCGGCTTCTTCCTGCTCCAGTTGCTGGAGGATGTTCATCGGTCTTCTCCTCGGGCTTTAGCGCCCTTTGCCTGTGATTTGGCGAGGTGGGCCGCCCATAGGTCCGGCCGTCGCTCGCGGGTCGTCGCTTCTCTCTGCCCCTGGCGCCAGGCCGCGACCTTCGCATGGTCGCCGCCGAGCAGGACCTCGGGGATATCCAGCCCCTCGAACGACCTCGGCCGCGTGTACTGCGGACCTTCCAGCAGGCCGTCCTCGAAGCTTTCTTCCACCAGCGATGCGGCCTGTCCGAGCACGCCCGGAACCAGCCTCACGCAGGCCTCGATCGCCACCATCGCCGCCGCCTCGCCACCGGCCAGGACCGCGTCTCCGACGGAGACCTCCTCGAACCCCCGGGCGTCGAGCACCCGCTGGTCCACCCCCTCGAACCGCCCGCACAGGACGATGACGCCCTCGCCTGCGGCCCAGTCCTTGACGCGCGCCTGGGTCAGGGGCCTGCCCCGGGCGCTCATGTACAAAAGCGGCCGTGCGCGACGCTCCACGCTGTCCAGCGCAGATGCCACGACGTCCGCCTTCATCACCTGTCCCGGGCCGCCACCCGCGGGGGTGTCGTCCAGGAAGCCGCGCTTATCCTTGGAAAAGGCCCGAATGTCCACTGTTTCGAGTCGCCACAGGTCCTGCTCCCGCCACGCCGTCCCGATCAGCGACACGCCGAGCGGGCCCGGGAAGGCCTCGGGGAACATGGTCAGGACGGTGGCGGTGAAGGGCGATCGGTCCATCACGTCACCACCCAGCCTTCCTGGTCGGGATTGTCCGCGACCCATCCTTCCGCGGTGCGCGTCAGTTCATATACGAAGCCGTAGCCAGGCCCCGCGCCCAAGACCACAAACGCCTTTGCGCCCTCGCCGATGAATGCGGGCCGTGAAAACCAGTGCAGGTCGCCACTGAGTTGCCAGTACTCCTGGGGCCGCGGCGGCCTGACCGACCAGCCATTGTCGGCCGCTAGGTCGAGCAGGCCCGGGCAACCCGCCCAACTCGCGGCGCCACGCGGCCACACGCTTCCCCCCGCCATGTGATCCAGCATGCGGCCGCTAGGTTCGAG
>DASPLM010000125.1:0-5313 GCA_035627575.1 Caulobacteraceae bacterium
CGCCTCCTGCCAGTTCTTCGCCGCGTAGCTGGACGGCTCGGCCCGGCCGGGCTCCACGTGGGCCCCGTCCTGGGGCGGCTGGTGGTCGGTGACGGCGCGGCCCGAGCGGGCGTTGGCGTTCTCGGTGTTCTTGTTGGGCATGTCGGCCTCTTCGTTGCGATTTGGCTGTGCAGAGCCAACCGCAGCCCCTGCGGTTTGTTCCGCGTTGTCTCCTCATGCGCTTCCTCTGCGACGAGATGCTGAGCGGCCTCGCCCGTCTGTTGCGCGCCGCCGGCCATGACGTCCTGCTCGCGCCCGCGCAGTCGCCCGACAGCGACCTGATCCGCCGCGCGGCCGAAGAGGAGCGCCTGCTGCTGACCCGCGACGGCGACCTTGCCGCCGCAGTGGGCGAGCGCGGCTTGCGCCTGCGGGGCGACACCGCCGACGGCCAGGCTGAAGAACTGTCCGGGCGCGTTGCGGTGGACTGGCTGGCCGCGCCCTTCACCCGCTGCCTCGTCGACAATACGCTTCTGCGCCCCGCCGCCGCATTGGAGATCGCGGCCCTGCCGGGAGACACCGCCGCCCGGCCCGGCCCGTTCACCGCCTGTCCCGCCTGCGGTCGCGTGTACTGGCCGGGCAGCCACGTGCGGCGCATGCTGGAAAAGCTCACCGCCCTCCCACGGGAAGGTGAAGGCCTCGCCCGCAAATCGCCCGGATCGAACCCCACCTGCAGCCCATGAAGCGCCCCGTCCTCGCCTGTCTCTGCCTGCTGGGCCTGCTGGTCCTGGCCGCCTGCGGTCCGCGGGGGATGGGCGACCTGCTGCCCCCGCGCGCCAGCCCGCCGGACGCCGGGGTCGACGCGGCGCTGATCCGGGCCGCCGCGGCCGAGGCCGAGACCCTGCCGCGGATGCGCACCATGATCGTGGCCCGCAACGGCAAGGTCGAGTTCGAGCGCGTGGTGCGGGGCCCCGGCCTCGACACGCCCGTGAACATCAAGTCCGCCTCCAAGACGGTGCTGGCCGCCATCACCGGCGCGGCCATCGCCGACGGCGTCCTCACGGGCGTGGACCAGAAGATCGCGCCGATCCTTGGTCCCCGCGTCCCGCCCGAGGCTGACCCGCGGGTGGCCGACATCACCGTCGGCCACCTGCTTTCGATGCAGGCCGGCCTGGCCTCCACCTCCGGCGCAAGCTACGGCCGTTGGGCCGCCAGTCCCGACTGGGTGGCCCATGCCTTGAGTCAGCCGATGGAGGCCGAGCCGGGCGGTCGGCTCATCTATTCCACCGGCACGTCGCACATCCTGTCCACCGTGCTGACGCGCGCCTCGGGACGCAGCACCCTGGCTCTGGCCCGTGAGTACCTGGGCGAGCCGCTGGATATCGACATCCCGCCCTGGGCGGCGGACCCACAGGGCGTCTACATGGGCGGCAACGAGATGAGCCTGTCGCCCCGCGCCCTGCTCAAGATCGGCGAGCTCTACCGGAACGGCGGCGTGCACGACGGCCGCCGCGTGCTGCCGGCGCAGTGGATCGAGGACAGCTGGAAACCCGGCGGCCGCTCCATGTGGACCGGCGCTCCCTACGGCTACGGCTGGTGGCTGAAGCGGTCGAACGGGCACGACGTGTGGTTCGCCTGGGGCTACGGCGGGCAGATGATCTTCGTCGTCCCCGACCTCGCCCTGACCGTGGTCATGACCTCCGACCCCTCGCCCCGAGGCCGCGACGGCCACGTCTCCGGCCTGCACCGTCTGCTGGACCAGTACATCGTCCCGGCCGCGCGGCAGGGCGCCGGGCATGCTAGGGCGACGGCCGCGTCCTCACGTAGCGATAGGTCCGGCCGCCCTGGCTGAGCACGAAGGCGGCGGCCGGTCCGCTCTCCGCCGCCTCGAAATCGAAGGTCGCCTCGACCTCCTTCACGAACCACTGCGTCGGCGTCTCGGCGAACAGGCGGATGCGCTGGCCGCCCTGCACCAGCACGAGCCCTTCGCCGTCCCGTTCGATCGCCATGCGGTCTCCGGGCGCGTACTCGTAGACGCCGACCAGCCGTTCCAGCGCCTCCACCGGCGGCTGGACGACGGTCCGGGCGGGCGCGACCGAGACATCGACCGGGCGCGAAGGATCCAGCACGTGCAGGCCGATGTCGTCCACGCCGCCGCCGCTCCTGCGATTGACGAAGGCGATCACGCCGGTCCCGGTCGACGGGCGCACGCCCATGAAGCTTCGGACCCCGCCCCCGTTGCCGTTGCTCCAGAGCAGGGCCTTGCGGCCACGGCCCGTTTCGCGCCAGCCCAGGACCATGCGGGTCTCGGGGTCGTCGCCGGGTCGTTCCACCACCCGCATCAGCGAGGCCGCCTGCCTGAGCGGCCCCGCGTCCGGCAGGGTGAACACGCGGAGGAACCTGGCCATGTCGTCCAGCGTGGAGAACAGCCCGCCTGCGGGCGCCAGCGCCCCGTCCGACGAGGGCCGGACGGGGCGGAAGTCGGGCTCGTAGCCCTGGATCAGGCGCCCGGCCATGGCCGGGCCGGGGACCAGCCGGGTCTCATCCATGCCGAGCGGGCCGAGGATGCGCCCCTGCAGCAGCTCCTCGAAGGTCCGCCCGGTGCGATGCGACAGGGCTGCGCCGAGCAGGCCGTAGCCGAAGTTCGAGTACTGAAAGGCCGTACCCGGCGCCCGCTCCAGCCGCACCTTCGCGAGGTCCGACAGGAGATCCGCGTGGGTGTAGCCGGCGTAGGGGTCCTCCTGCCCCCGGTCCAGCCGGCTGGCCGGGCGCAGCGGAAGGCCGGCGCTGTGAGTCGCCAGGTCCCGCAGGGTGATCGGGCGGCCCTGGAACGTCGGCGCAGGGACCGGCAAGTGCTTGCCCAGGGGGTCGTCGAGCCACACCTCGCCCCGCCTTGCCGCATCGACAAGCAGCAGGGCGGTGAACACCTTGGTCAGGGAGGCGATCTGGAAGACGGTCGAACCGTCGGGCCGCCGGTCGCCGCCCAGGCGGGTGACGCCGTGCGCCAGCACCACGACCGAGCCGGGCCGGACGATCGCCGCCGCCGCGCCGGTCCCGCGCCTCTGATCGTCGATCGCGCGAGCGAGCAAACCTGCGACCTCGGCGTCGCTGCCGGAGTCGGGGCCTTGGGAGCGGGCGGGTCCGCGGGCAGCCAGGGCCGTCGCCGCGCTCCCGCACAGGACCACGCCTCGCCGTGTCGGTCGTCGCATGTGGCCGCCCCCTTCGCCGCACCTTCCAGAACGTCGATGAAGGGACGGCGCCCCGCCAAATGCAAGGCCGTCGCGGCTCCATGTTCGAATCAGAACGGCGCCGCCAGGCCTTGAAAAGGCCCCGGACCTGAACGGGAACATCCCGCCGGACAGCGCGCTTCTTGAGGCCATGAGCAGCAAGGCGCGCAACCTCGGGGACATCCTCGACGGGCTCGACGGGCTCGCCGGCGGCGGCCCGCGCGTGACCATGGGCGAGGTCATGGAGTGCGTCGGCGAGCGGTCGTTCGGTCCCCTGCTGGTGCTGCCGGGAATCGCGGCCCTGACGCCGCTGGGACTGGTGCCCGCCCTGCCCACCGCCATAGCCCTGGTCGTGATCCTCATCGCCGGACAACTGGCGATCGGCCGCAAGAGCTTCTGGCTGCCGCGGTTCCTGCTCGAGCGCTCGGTCAAGAGCGACCGCTTCCACAAGTCCATGCGTGTGGCCCGAAAGCCCGCCACCTGGGTCGACCGCCTGGTGCGGCCCGGCCGCTTCGACGTGGTGGCGGGAAGGCGGGCCAGCCGCGGCGTTGCGCTGGCGTGCTGCGTCACCGCCCTGGCCATCCCGCCGCTGGAGCTGGTGCCCTTCGGCGTGGGGGCGCCGGCGGCGGCGATCACCGCCTTCGGCCTCGGCCTGACCTCGCGCGATGGCCTGTTCGTGATCGCCGGCCTGCTGGCGAGCGCCGCCACGGTCACGCTGGTGCTGTGGGCCCTGTTCTTCCGCTGATCAGAAGGCCGGCACCACCGCGCCCTGATACTTCTGCTCGATGAAGGCCTTCACCTCCGGGGTGCGCAGGGCGGCGGCCAGCTTCAAGATGTCCGGGTCGTTCGCCCGGTCCTCGCGGGCGACAAGGAAGTTCACGTAGGGGCTGTCCTTCGACTCGATGGCCAGGGCGTCCTTCGACGGGTTCAGCTTGGCGTCCAGCGCATAGTTGGTGTTGATCAGCGCCAGGTCGACCTGATCCAGCACCCGCGGCAGCGCCGGCGCCTCCAGTTCGCGGAACGTGACCCCCTTCGGGTTGGCGGCGATGTCCTTCAGGGTCGAGAGCGCGTTGGTCGGGTCCTTCAGGGTGATCAGGCCGGTGGTGTGCAGCAGCTGCAAGGCCCGGCCGGTCGTCGACGGGTCGTTCGGGATCGCTACCGTCGCGCCCTGCGGGACCTCGGCGATGGCTTTCCAGCGGCGGGAATAGGCGCCGAACGGCTCGACGTGCACGCCGGTGACGATCTTCAGCTTCGTGCCCCGGTTCCTGTTGAAGTCCTCCAGGTAGGGGCCGGTCTGGAAGTAGTTGGCGTCGGCCTGCCCCTGATCGACGACCATGTTGGGCTGGACGTAGTCGTTGAACACCCGGATCTCGAGGTCCACGCCCTGGGCCTTCAGCGCCGGCCTGATGTGCTCGAGAATCTCGGCGTGCGGCACGGCGGTGGCGGCGACCACCAGCTTGTCGTCCGCCGCGGCGCTCTTGCGGTCGGGGGTGCAGGCGGCGACCACGGCGGCGGCGGCGACCACGGCCGTCATGAGGAGGCGGGGAAGGATCATCGAGGGGCTCCGGAAAGCGGCCGCGCCTAGCGGCGGCTGAAGTGGACGACGAGGCGGTCGCCGGCGATCTGCAGGATCTGGACGAGCACCAGCAGGAGGGCGACGGTGACCACCATCACGTCCGTCTGGAAGCGCTGGTAGCCGAAGCGGATGGCGAGGTCGCCAAGGCCGCCCGCCCCCACCACCCCGGCCATGGCCGTATAGGAAACCAGCGCCACGGCGGTGACGGTGACGGCGGCGAGGATGCCGGGCATGGCCTCCGGCAGCAGGGTGCGGAACACGGTCTGGGATGTCGTGGCGCCCATGGCCTGGGTGGCCTCGACGACGCCCCGGTCCACCTCGCGCAGGGCCGACTCGACCAGGCGCGCGAAGAAGGGCGCTGAGCCCACCACCAGCGGCGGGATCGCCCCGGCGACGCCCAGCGACGTGCCCACCAGCAGGACCGTGAACGGGATCATGACGATCAGCAGGATCACGAAGGGCACGGAGCGCAGCAGGTTCACCACCGCCGACAGGACGGCGTTGGCCACGGGCTGGGCCAGCAGCCGGCCCTTG
>DASPLM010000126.1:0-3569 GCA_035627575.1 Caulobacteraceae bacterium
CGCCACCTCCCCCGTTCGCCGCCGCTCACGGGGGAGGAGAGCTTCCCCGTTGACTCCTTTGCCCGCACCACCGGACGCTTCCGCCTCGACCCGGCTTGCAGGACCGTCGAGCGGTTCCTGGGGAGGCATCGGGCGCGGATATCGGGGCGGCGGCGGACGGCGAGACGCCTGCAAATTCCCTGTTCCGCACCCCTGTTTTCCCTGTTCCGCGCGGACGAAAATTCCCTGTTACCGGGCTCGAACCCTGGCTGCGAGGGCTTCGCGGCGGTCCCGCCGGCCGGCCTCGCCGACGCGCCGAGGGGCTGATTTCAATTGGTCTTTGAAAGGTTTGGCAGAAACAGCAGGGTCGCCGCGGTTAGCCCGCGCAGGCCCGTCGAGGGGCCGCCGTCGGGAGCTCCCTGTTTCCAGAACAGGGAAAACAGGGAGTTCGCCCCTAGAGCCCCGGCGTCAAACCCCGCCGCCGCAACCGCGCCAGCCGTCGCAGGCGCTTCCAGAAGCGGGTCTTCTCCGGTTCCGGGTGGGGCTCGAGGTTGCGCACGAACTCCTCGGCGGAGGCGCGCCAGGAGAACTTCTCGGCGTAGGCGCGCACCGCCTTGCGGTCCATCTTCAGCGCCTCGAGACAGGCCCCGCGCAGGTCCTCGCTCACGGCCCCGGCGCTGGAGCCGGGTATGATGTCGATGGGGCCCGGGGCCGGGAAGGCGGCGACCGGCGTTCCCGTCGCCATGGCCTCAAGGATCACCAGGCCGAAGGTGTCGGTGAGCGAGGGGAAGACGAACACGTCCGCGTCGGCGAAGTAGCGGGCCAGCTCCTCGCCGAACTTGGCGCCGGCGAAGACCACGCCCGGGTACTTGCGCTCCAGCTCTTCCTTCGCCGGGCCGTCGCCGACCACCACCTTGGTGCCGGGGAGGTCCTGCTTGAGGAAGGTCTCGATGTTCTTCTCGACCGCCACCCGGCCCACGTTCAGCCAGATCGGGCGCGGCATGTCGGCGGGGAAGACCTTCTCCAGGTCGGGGCGGAACAGTTCGGTGTCCACGCCGCGCGACCAGGGCGAGATGTTCTTGAAGCCGTGGCTGGCCAGTTCGTCGCGCATGGACGGGGTGGCCACCATCAGCCGGCCCGAGGGCTTGTGGAACCAGCGCATGTAGGCGTAGCCCGCCTGCACGGGCACCGGGAAGCGGGCGGAAATATATTCGGGGAACTTGGTATGGTAGCTGGTGGTGAAGGGCAGCTTCCACTCCAGGCAGATGCGCCGGGCCGCCAGGCCGATCGGGCCCTCGGTGGAGATGTGGATGGCCTCCGGCTCGAAGGCCTTGAACATCTCCCGCATCTCTTCGTAGGCGCCCAGCGCCAGCCGGATCTCGGGATAGGTCGGGCAGGGGATGGTCTTGAACTGGTCGGGCGAAACCACCCGCACCTCGTGGCCCATGGCCCGGCATTCCGCCACGGTGCGGCTGAGGGTCCGCACCACGCCGTTGACCTGGGGTTCCCAGGCGTCGGTCGCCAACAGAATCCGCATGAAGCGTGAAGCCCGCCGTTGAGAGAGGGCGCACCTATATCAGGATCGCGGCGCAAGGCGAGCGGCCCGACCGTCGCGCCCCTTTTCCCACCCGGGCGCAGGGTCTATGACGCGCGCCTGACCTTCTGGAGTATCGGATGCCGCTGGCTGCGGATGTGACCGCGAGCGTGTGGGACACGCTCGACGACGGCAAGTTCCGGGACGAGACCGAGGCCGTTCGCGACCTGCTCGCCGCCCGCCCTCTCAGCGAGACCGAGCGTACGGAGGTCGTGGCCGAAGCCGAGGCCCTGGTGCGCGCGGCCCGGGCGAGCGCCGACCGCCAGGGCGTGGTCGAGAGCTTCCTGCAGGAGTTCTCGCTGGGCACCCGCGAAGGGCTGGCGCTGATGTGCCTGGCCGAGGCGCTGCTGCGCACGCCCGACGAGGACACCAAGGACCGGTTGATCGCCGAGAAGATCGGCTCGGCCGACTGGGCCAGCCACCTCGGCAAGTCCGACAGCCTCTTCGTCAACGCCTCGACCTGGGGCCTGATGCTGACCGGCCACCTGGTGGACGTCGACGACGAGGCCAGGCGCGACATCGGCGGCTTCATGCGCAGGCTCGCGGGGCGTCTGGGCGAGCCGGTCATCCGCCAGGCGGTGGCCGCGGCGGTCCGCATCATGGGCGAGCAGTTCGTGCTCGGTCGCAACATCGAGGCGGCGCTGAAACGGGCGAAGAAGGAGGGCTACCTCTGCTCCTTCGACATGCTTGGCGAGGGCGCCCGCACCGACCACGACGCGGAGCGCTACGAGCGCATCTACGCCGAGGCCATCGAACAGGTGGGCAAGGCCAAGGGCGGCCAGGGGCCCGAGACCGGCCACGGCGTCTCGATCAAGCTCTCGGCCCTGTCGCCCCGCTATGAGGCGGTGCAGGAAACGCGGGTTTGGGAGGAGTTGCTGCCGCGGGTCAAGCGGCTGGCGCTGATCGCCGCGAAGTACGACCTCAACTGCACGATCGACGCGGAGGAGGCCGACCGTCTCGCCCTGTCGCTGAAGCTGCTGGACAGGCTGGCCCACGATCCGGACCTGGGCGAATGGACCGGCCTCGGCCTTGCGGTGCAGGCCTATCAGAAGCGCGGCCCGGAGGTGATCCGACGCGTCGCCGACCTGGCCCGCCGCTCGGGCCGCCGTCTGATGGTCCGGCTGGTGAAGGGCGCCTACTGGGACACCGAGATCAAGCGGGCCCAGATCGCGGGCCGTCCGGACTATCCGGTCTACACCACCAAGCCGGCCACGGACCTGAGCTATCTGGTGGCGGCGCGCGAGCTCATCGGGGCGGCGCCGCACCTCTACGCCCAGTTCGCCACCCACAACGCCCACACCCTCGCCGCCGTGCGGCGGATGTCCGTGGACGCCGGCGTGAAGATCGAGTTCCAGCGCCTGCACGGCATGGGCGAAGCCCTCTACCAGGCCGCCGAGAAGCGCTACCCCGGCGTCACCGTCCGCGCCTACGCCCCGGTCGGCGGCCACGAGGACCTGCTGCCCTACCTGGTGCGGCGCCTGCTCGAGAACGGCGCCAACTCCTCCTTCGTCCACGCCCTGCTGGACGAGCGTGTCCCGGCCGCCGACGTGGTCGCCGATCCCATCACCGCGGTGGAGGTCAACCCGGGCCCCCACCCCCGCATCCCGATCCCGAGGCACATGTACGGATCCTCCCGCGATAACCCGCTCGGCCGCGACTACAGCCAGGCCGAGGAGCGCCAGCGCATCGCCCGCGCCGTCCGCGCCATCGACGACGACCGCCTGCGCGCGGGCCCGATCGTCGCCGGCCAGCTGCGCGAGGGCGAAGGCGCCCAGGAGGTCCGCAGCCCGTCGGACCTGTCCAAGGTCCTCGGCGACGTGGCCGAGGCCTCGCCGGCCGACATCGATCTGGCGGCCAAGGTCGCGAGCGAGGCCCAGATCGCCTGGGACCGCCTGGGCGGGACCGGCCGGGCGAAGGTGCTGCGCGCCATGGGCGACGCGCTGGAGGCCGACACCGATCGTCTCGTGGCCCTGCTCAGCCGCGAGGCCGGCAAGAC
>DASPLM010000127.1:0-3481 GCA_035627575.1 Caulobacteraceae bacterium
CGGCATGCCCTATTACCTGGCGCGCGTCTCGGTGCCGGAGCCGGAGCTGGCGAAGCTGGACGGCAAGCGGATGGTGCCGGGTATGGCCGCCGACCTGATGCTGACCGTCGGCGAGCGCTCGGCCCTGCACTACCTGCTGTCGCCGCTGACCGACGTCATCGGGAAGGCCATGCGCGAGTCGTGACGCCGGGGGCGCAAGATCCGCCTTGATGCCGGCCGCAGACACGCCAGATTCTGATCGGTAGCGCTGACGCTTCGGTCCACGAGCAAGGAGCCTTCGCCGTGACGACGCTGAAAGAGTTCGAGGAGGCTCTGAAGGCGGCAGGCAACGACGCCGCTCTCGACATCCTGGCCAAACTGAAGGAGCGCGACCGCTCCAACCGCTCCGTCCGCCCGGCCCGGCGGGTGGTCGGGCAGAAGATGACCCCCGAGCTGGCGCGGCGGATTCTCGAACTCCACCAGACCACCCGGATGACGCAGCAGGAAATCGCCTTCGAACTCGGCGTCAACCAGGGCCGGGTCAACGAGGTGATCAAGCGGGGCAAATGGCTCGACGGCGACCCCAACGCCCCCGAGGCGGTCGCCCGCGACAAGGCGCTGAAGCGGGCCAAGGAGGGGGTGGGCATCGCCCCGAAGCCGGTGCGCCCGACCGCCCCCAAGGTTCCTAAGGCCGCCAAGCCGAAGCCGGCGGCGGGAAAACGCACCGAAACGCCGCGCAGCGACGCCCCCGCGCCGGAGCAACTGAGGTTCGGCGGGCTGTAGGCACGCCGGCCGGCGGCGCTTGGATCGCGGCGCGGGATGCCCACATGGCTTGACATGACGACGGTCTTCCGATCCGCCCCGCTCCACCGCCGCACCGTGCTGGGCGCCGCCCTCGCCGCGCTCGGCGCCACGCTCCCGTTCGCCGCGACCGCCGCCGGGACGGCGGCGCCCGAACCGGCGGCGGGGCTCGACCCCGTGCGGCTGAGCCGGGCCATGGACCGCGCCGGGCGCCTCGACCAGATCCACGCCCTGGTCATCGGGCGGCACGGCCGGGTGGTGGTGGCGAAGGCGTTTCGCGGGCCTCCGCCCCACCGCGGCGTGAACGTCAAGTCGGTGTCCAAGACCATCGTCGCGACGCTCGTCGGCGCCGCCATCGACCGTGGCGTCCTGCCCGGCGTGGACTGGCCGCTCGCCAGCGCCGCACCCGGCCTCATCCCGCCCGATGCCGACCCGCGCGTCCACGGGATCAACATGGCCCACCTGCTCACCATGCAGGCGGGCCTGGAGCCGACCTCCGGGCCGGAGTACGGCCGCTGGATCGAGAGCCGGAACTGGGTCTCCCACGCCCTGAGCCGCCCCTTCGCCGCCGAACCGGGCGAGCGGATGATCTACTCGACCGGCAGCTATCACGTGCTGGGCGCGGTGCTCGCCCGCCGCACCGGGCGCAGCCTGCTGGCGCTCGCGCGGGAGTGGCTGGGCGAGCCCCTTGGGATCGAGGTGCCAGCGTGGACGCGCGACCCGCAGGGCTTCTATCTCGGCGGCAACAACATGGTGCTGTCGCCGCTCGATCTGTTCCGCTTCGGCGAGATGTGGCAGGGCGGCGGCGTGTGGAAGGGGCGGCGGGTCGTCGGCGCCGGCTGGGTGGAGGCATCCTGGACGGCGCGGACGCGCTCGCCCTTCTCCGGCGATGCCTACGGCTATGGCTGGTTCCTGGCCGAGGCGAACGGGCGGCCGGTCCTGTATGCGCGGGGCTATGGCGGGCAGATGCTGTACCTCGTACCCTCGCTGGGCCTGACCGTGGTCGTCACATCCGACGCCGGCCGGCCCGCCCGCTCGCACGGGTACGTCGGCGTTCTCAACGCCCTGCTGGCCGAGGACATCATTCCCGCGGCCGAGGCGGCGTGAGGACGCCCCGGTCGCACTCGATCACCCGACGCGCCATCCCACGCCGCACGTCTCGCAACCGCAACCGGAAGAGAGCCGCCATGACCGACGCCGCCAACGATCTCGTTCTGACCCGCATCCTCGATGCGCCACGCGCCACGCTGTGGCGCTGCTGGGTCGAGCCCGACCTCTTGAAGCAGTGGTTCTGCCCCAAGCCCTGGTACGTCTCGCAGGCGCGGATCGACCTGCGCCCGGGCGGAGAGTTCTTCACGCTGATGAACGGCCCGGACGGCGAGCAGTTCGGCGAGCCCGGCGTCTTCCTGGAGGTGGTGGAGAACGAGCGCTTGGTCTTCACCGACGCGTTCCGCCCCGGCTGGCGCCCTTCCGGCCGGCCCTTCATGGCCGCGGAGGTGCTGTTCGAGGATTCGGGTGAGGGCAGGACCCGCTACACCGCGCGCGCCATGCACTGGAGCGCCGAGGCCCGCGAGGAGCACGAGGCGATGGGCTTCCACGACGGCTGGGGCAAGGCCACCGACCAGCTGCAAGCCCTCGCCCAAACCCTCTGAGCAGGGAGGCGGCGCCATCGGCATGAATCACCCGGATAGCCATTCGCGGAATTGACTATGGTCAGGCTGGCGCCATCCTGATCCCTGTAGCGTGCTCGGGCGAGTGCACCCCGCCCGCACCCGTGATGCGGCTGGAGACCTGTTCGAAGGTGACGCGGCAGACCCTTCCTGGCGGGCCCGGACCCCTCGTGCGATCCGTCGGCAGTGATGCCGCGGCGCATGCGAGGCTGCGCCCTGCCGTGTGGCTGGCCGTTCTCGCCATCCTCCTCCAGACGCTGCTGCCCGACCTCGGCATGGCGGCGCGCGCCCGTGCGCAAGCCCAGGAGCACGCGGCCGCGCAGACGCTCCACCACGGTCACGCCGACGGCGCGGAAACCGCACCGGTCCCCGAACCGGAACCGAAGCACGCGCACGACACCACCTGCCCCTTCTGCCTGGCGCTGGCCAACCACGCCCTGGTGCCGGCATCGGGCGGCGTCCTCGCCACCCCGCACGCCGAGGCGTCCGAAGGGCCGGTTGCCAACGCCGGCATCGTCCCGGCCTTGTCCTTCCTGACCTGCCTGCGGCCCCGTGCCCCTCCGCACGCCGAGCGAGCCTGACCGAATCCACTTATCGCTCGACCTCCGTTCGGAGCCCAAGATGAAGCACATCCACACCCTGGCGCTCGGCGCCGGGCTGCTGTGCCTGGCCGCCACGGCCGGCACCGCGTTCGCGCACGCCACGCTCGAGACCGGCGAAGCCCCCGCGGGCAGCTATTACAAGGCCGTCATCCGCATCGGCCATGGCTGCGAGGGCGCCGCCACCACCGCCATCCGCGTCCGCATCCCGGAGGGGGTAATCGCCGTCAAGCCCATGCCGAAGCCCGGCTGGCAGCTGACCACCAAGGAAGGCGAGTACGCCCAGGCCTACGACAACCACGGAACCAGGATAACCTCGGGCGTCACCGAGATCGCCTGGACCGGCGGCAGCCTTCCCGACGCCTGGTACGACGAGTTCGTGTTCCGCGCCAAGCTGCCCGAGCAGCCGCCCGGGACCGTGCTGCGCTTCCC
>DASPLM010000128.1:0-17793 GCA_035627575.1 Caulobacteraceae bacterium
CGCCGCTGGAAGCCAAGGGCAAGCCGGAGAAGGCGAAGTGAAGCTGGAGCCCGAGTTCGGCGCCTTCAAGGAGTCCTACGACGCCGGCGCGCCGCAGCTCGTCTGGACGCGACTAGTCGATGACCTGGAGACGCCGGTCTCGGCCTATCTGAAGATCGGTCACGGCCGGCCCTACGCCTTCCTCTTCGAGTCGGTGGAGGGCGGCGCCTGGCGCGGGCGCTACTCGATCATCACCCTGCAGCCGGACCTGGTCTGGCGCTGCCGCGGCGGCGGGGCCGAGGCCGCCCGTGGCTTCGACGCGGTCGGCGCCGGTCGCTTCGAGGCCGAGCCCCTGCCCGCGCTGGACTCCCTGCGCGCCCTGCTGGACGCCTCCAGGATCGACTTCCCCGCCAGCCTTCCGCCGATGGCGGCGGGCGTGTTCGGCGTGCTGGGCTACGACATGATCCGGCTGATGGAGCCGCTCGGCCCCGCCAATCCGGACCCCCTGGACCTGCCCGACGCGGTCATGGTGCGGCCGTCGGTCGTCGCGGTGTTCGATTCAGTCGGCCAGGAGATCGTGCTGGCCACGCCCGCGCGGCCGGACGGCTCGACGGCCAGCGCCGCCTACGACGCCGCCGTGGCCCGCCTCCGCGGGGTGCGCGAGGAACTGCGCCAGCCGCTCCAGCCTTCTCCCGAGCCGGCGCACCGCGAGCAGCCGCCCTTCGCCGCCGCCCAGACGCTCGAGAGCTACGGACAGATCGTCGCCCGGGCGCAGGACTACATCGCCGCCGGCGACATCTTCCAGGTGGTGCCCAGCCAGCGCTTCGAGGCGCCCTTCGCGCTGGACCCGCTGGCCTTCTACCGCTCGCTGCGGCGCACCAACCCCTCGCCGTTCCTGTTCTACCTCAACTTCGGCGACTTCCAGCTGGCCGGGTCGAGCCCGGAGATCCTGGTGCGGTTGCGCGACGGCGAGGTGACCATCCGCCCGATCGCCGGCACCCGCCCGCGCGGCGCGACGCCCGAGCAGGACGCCGCGCTGGAGGCCGACCTGCTGGCCGACCCCAAGGAACTGGCAGAGCACCTGATGCTGCTGGACCTGGGCCGTAACGACGTGGCGCGGGTGGCCAGGCCCGCCAGCGTTCGCGTGACCCAGAGCTTCGGCATCGAGCGCTACAGCCACGTCATGCACATCGTCTCCAATGTGGTGGGCGACGCCCCGGCGAACGCCGATCCGGTCGAGGTGCTGCTCGCCGCCCTGCCCGCCGGCACCGTGTCGGGCGCGCCCAAGGTACGGGCGATGGAGATCATCGACGAACTGGAGCCGGTGAAGCGCGGGGTCGGCTACGCCGGCGCGGCCGGCTACATCTCGGCCAAGGGCGAGGTGGACGCCTGCATCGTCCTGCGCGCGGCCCTGTTCAAGGACGGCCGCATCCACGTCCAGGCGGGCGGCGGCGTGGTCGCCGACAGCGACCCGAAGGCCGAGTACGAGGAAACCCTGCACAAGTCCCGCGCCGCCCGGCGCGCGGCGGAGGAAGCCTGGCGCTTCGTCTAGCGTTCGATCTCGGCCGTGACCCTCGGATTGGCCTCGACGCCCGGCCCGAGGATCACTGCGCCGGCCAGGGTCAGGGCGGTGACCGCGGCCAGCAGCGCCGCGGCCAGCGCCGGCAGGGCGCGCTCCGCCTTCGGCGCCGGTGCGAGTTTTTCGCGGGCGGCTGACAGTCGGTCGGAGATGGCGATCACGGTCATCGGCGGGCTTCCAGGCGATCCACAGTCCGCCAGAACATGGTTAACGACCCGTCACCGGCAAGAGCGCGCGCTCGCCGCGCGGGCCCGGTTCTCGCTGGTGAAACGTCCGCTTGGCGGAACCCTCGCTGCGCCCTAGAACGCCCGCATGATCCTCGTCGTCGACAACTACGACAGCTTTACCTACAACCTCGTGCACTACCTGCACGAGCTTGGGGCCGAGACGGTCGTGCATCGCAACGACGCGATCACCGTCCAGGACGCCTTCGCCATGAAGCCCCAGGCCGTCCTGCTGTCGCCCGGCCCCTGCGCGCCCGACCAGGCCGGCATCTGCCTGCCGCTGCTGAACGGCGCGCCCGAGAACCGGCCGATCCTGGGCGTGTGCCTGGGCCACCAGGCCATGGGCCAGGCCTTCGGCGGCGAGGTGATCCGCGCCAAGACCCTGATGCACGGCAAGACCAGTCCGATCCGCCACGCCGGAAAGGGCCTGTTCAAGGGCATCCCCGACCCGTTCACGGCCACCCGCTACCACTCCCTGGCGATCCGTCCCGAGACCCTGCCAGCCGCCCTGGAGGTCACCGCCTGGACCGAAGACGGCGAGATCATGGGGGTGCAGCACCGCTCCCGGCCGATCCACGGCGTGCAGTTCCACCCGGAATCCGTGGCCACGGAGCATGGCCACGCCCTGCTGGCCAACTTCCTAGAGCTCGCCGGCGTGCCGCACCGCCGCCTGGCCGCCTGAGCGCCGGCCCCGTGTCCGACACCTTCAAGCCGATCCTGTCGCGCCTGGCCGAGGGCCATGTGCTCACCGACGACGAGGCCGAGGCCTTCTTCACCGCCTGCCTGCGCGGCGAGGCGACCCCGGCCCAGGTGGCGGCGGCGGTCACCGCCCTGCGGCTGCGCGGCGAGACCGTTCCCGAGATCGCCGCCTTCGTCCGCGTCATGCGCCGCCACGCCCTGATGCTGGAGCACGACCACGAGGTCATCGACACCTGCGGCACCGGCGGCGACGGCCAGCACACCTTCAACATCTCGACCGCGGCGGCGCTGGTGGCGGCCGGCGGCGGGCTGAAGGTGGCCAAGCACGGCAACCGGGCGCTGTCGTCGAAATCGGGCTCCTCGGACGTGCTGGCGGCCCTGGGAGTGAATCTGGACGCCGGCCTGCAGCGGAACCTGAAGGCGCTGGACGAAGCCGGCGTCTGCTTCCTCTTCGCCCCGGCCCACCACGGCGCCATGCGCCATGTGACGCCGGTTCGGGCCGAGCTGGGTTTCCGCACGATCTTCAACCTGTTGGGGCCGCTGGCTAACCCGGCGGCTGCAAAGTTCCAGGTCATCGGCGTCTACGACCCCAAGTGGCTGGAGCCCATGGCGCGGGTGCTCGGCGCCCTCGGCACGCGGCGCGCCTGGGTCGTGCACGGCTCCGGCCTCGACGAGATCACCACCACCGGCGAGACCCAGGTGGCCGAGTGGCGCGACGGCCAGGTGCGCCGCTTCACCGTCACGCCGGAAGAGGTCGGCCTGGAGCGCGCCCCCATCGAGGCCCTGCGCGGCGGCGATCCGGAGGCGAACGCCCAGGCTATCCGCGACCTGCTGGACGGTCAGCACGGCCCCTACCGCGACATCGTGCTGATGAACGCCGGGGCCGCCTTCGTGGTCGCCGGCAAGGCCGAGACCCTGGCGGACGGGATCGAGCTTGCCCGCGAGGTCATCAACTCGGGCCGCGCCGAGCAGGCCCTGGCGCGGCTGGTCGAGATCACCAACGCGCCGCTTGCGGATGTGGACGGCGGATGAACGTCCTGGAGCGGATCGCCGCCTACAAGCGCGAGGAGGTGCGCGCCCGCAAGGCCGCCCGGCCCCAGGCGGTCGTCGAGCAGGCCGCCGCCGCGGTGTCGCCGCCGCGCGGCTTCGCCCGAGCGCTGACCAGCGCGCCGGACGGCAAGCTGGCTCTGATCGCCGAGATCAAGAAGGCCAGCCCGTCCAAGGGCTTGATCCGCGCAGATTTCAATCCGCCTGAACTGGCGCGCGCCTACGAGGCCGGCGGCGCGGCCTGCCTCTCGGTGCTCACCGACGGCCCCAGCTTCCAGGGCGACGACTCCTACCTGATGGCCGCGCGTGCGGCGGTCGCGCTGCCCTGCATCCGCAAGGACTTCCTGGTCGATCCCTGGCAGGCGGCCGAGAGCCGCGCGCTCGGCGCCGACGCCATTCTGATCATCCTGGCCATGATCGACGACGCCGTCGCAGCGGACCTGGCGGCCGAGGCCGCGCGGCTTGGCATGGACGCCCTGGTCGAGGTTCACGACGAGATCGAGATGGAGCGCGCCGTCGCCCTCGGCGCGCGCCTGATCGGCGTCAACAACCGCGATCTGCGCAGCTTCGAGGTTGACCTCGCCGTCACCGAGCGCCTCGCGCAGATGGTTCCTGCCGACGCCCTCCTGGTGACCGAGAGCGGCGTCTTCACCGCCGCGGACGCAGCGCGCATGGCCCGGGGCGGCGCGAAGGCCATGCTCGTGGGCGAGAGCCTGATGCGGCAGGCCGACGTGACGGCGGCGACCCGGGCGTTGCTCGCCTGAAGCCCTCCCCTCCGGGAGAGGGCCCGGGTCGATCACGAGATGGTCAGGCGGAAAGCAGGAACAAGCCGCCCGGAGAGGGGTTTGGCTGCCGACCCCCACATCGAGAAGGAGCCATGCCATGCAAGGCAGCAACGATCGCGCCGTCCACACCCTCAATTCGCTGATCGAGACGACGCTGGACAGCGCCAACGGCTACAAGGAAGCGGCCGAGAACACCCAGTCGCCGGAGTTCCGTTCCATGTTCGCCGAGCGCTCCACCCGGCGCATGGACCTCGTGCGCCAGCTGCAGCAGGAGGTCCGCACCTTCGGCGGCGAGCCGGAGACCGATCAGTCCATGATGGGCAAGGCCCACAACAAGTTCGTCGACCTGAAGAACGCCCTGACCGGCGGCCCGAACGACAAGGCCGTCATCGACGAGGTCGAACGCGGCGAGGACGTGATCAAGGCCAAGTACGAACAGGCCCTGCGCCAGGACGACCTGCCGGCGCCCGTCCGCGAGATGGTCAGCACCGCCTACACCTCGATCAAGGCCGACCACGACGAGGTCAGCCGCCTGAAGCACTCGATGCACTGACTGGCCGGCCGGCGCCGCGGCGAGCCTGCTGCAGCGCCGGCCGACTGGCGTCAGCCCCTCGCCTGCCGCTGCGGCGGCGGCTCCAGGACGTCGGCGGCGAGAGCCGTGTCCATGTACTCGACGATCTCCACGAGTTTCCCGTCGCGAAAGCGGCAGACCCAGCAGTAGTTGTTGTTGTATGGACGTCCCGCCTTGGTCGTGACGCTGCCCCGGCATTCGACCACCGCGCGGTCGCCTTCGACGATGATGTTTTCCGCGGTGTTGAGGTAGGTGTCCGCGAACTGGGCGAAGACCGGCCGCAGCAGGTCCTTCATCAGGCTTTCCCGCCCCGCGTAGACGCCCGACCACACGCCTTCGCCGGGGACCCGCCACACCACGTCGTCGGCGAGACTGTCGCGGAAGGCGCTGGAATCGCCCCGCGCCAGTCCTTCGAAGATCCGTTCGATCACCTGTCTGTTGCTGTCCGTGTCCATGACCGTGCTCCCTTGAACGAGACGCACAGCCTCGGCGCACGATCGAAATGAATCCAGTTCATAGCGTGCATGGTACTAATGCACGTCATGCAACTATCCTCGCTCGACCTGAACCTGCTCACCACCCTGGACGCCCTGCTCTCCACCGGCAGCGTGAACCGCGCGGCCCAGCGCCTGGGGCGCACGCAGTCCGCCGTGAGCCACGCCCTCCAGCGCCTGCGCGCTGCGTTCGCAGACCCGCTGCTTGTGCGGGTCGGCCAGGGGATGCGCCTCACGCCCCGCGCCGAGGAGCTGAGGGAGCCGCTGGCCGACGTGCTGCGGCGGGTCGGCGGCCTCTTCGTGGCCGAACGGTTCGACCCGTCCGTCAGCGACCGGCAGTTCACCCTCATGGCCCCGGACCTCGTGCTCGAACTGCTCCTGCCCGCCCTGCTCAGCCGGGTCGCGGCCGAGGCGCCGGGGGTGCGGATCCGTGCGGCCCCGTGGGTTGCGCCGGACGTCATGGCGCCCGAGACCGCGCGCTCGCTCGACCTGGTGCTGACGTGCGTCGGCGACGCCTATCCCGGGTTCCACCGCCAGCGGCTCTACACCGACACGGACGTGTTGGCCGTCCGCGGGGGACGGGAGGGAAAGAGCGCCCTCTCAACCCTCGAGGGCTTCCGGGCCGCGGGCCATGTCGCCGTCACGGGCCAGGGCGGGACCGAGGACATGATCGATGCCTGGCTGCGCCCCCTCGGCGTCCGGCGGGACGTCGTGGTCACCGTGCCCAATTACATCCTCGCCCTGCGCATGGCGGCCCGCACGGACCTGGTCGCCTTCGCACCCAGCCGCCTGGTCGAGGCCTACGTCCCGATCTTCGGCCTGGAGGCCCTTCCCCCGCCGCTCGATCCCGGTGTGGACGAGCAGTACCTGTTCTACCCGGTGACAGCGCAGAACGATCCGGGGTCGCGCTGGCTGCGCACCACCCTGCTGGACCTGACGCGGGGTTTGCCGGCCTGACCGGCCCGCCCCTCAGCTGCCGCCCCACTCCCCGAGCTCCTGCCCGCTGCGCGGATCGCGGATGGCCACGCGCTCGACCTCGGCGGCCACCAGGCAGACCGGGCGCTCGTCGGGCCCGGACGCGCGGCAGCGGATCGGCGCCGCGTCCGGGAAGGCGCCTACCCGGCCCTCGAGGATGACGCGATAGCCGCGCATGGCCGGATCGGTGGTCGCGTCGGGCTGCGGCGCCTTCACCGTCACCTCGTAGGGACGGCCGGCGCGCTGGCGCACCCGCGAACCGCCGCTTTCGAACAGCACCGCGAGGCCCACCGTCTGGGGAGCCGGGGCGACGCGCCCCGGCTGGAGCGGGTCGGCGACGACGGCGGGACAATCCTCGCTGTCGGACCAGGGCCGGGGGATCCAGAAACCTTCCACCGCCTCGAAGGCGTCGCCCCCGCCGAGTTCGCGCACGAAGGCCGTCTCTTTCCAGTCCTCGGGACGCACCCGCACGCGAACCGTCGCGCCGTCCTCCCCGGGCGTCCATGAGGCCCAGGACTCGGCGGCGTCGGCGCTTGGACCGGCGCAGCCGAAAGGGATGGCGATGCGGAAGCGGCGGCCGGCCAGGGCCTCGGCCGCAGCAGTCGACGGACGGCCGGCCGCGTAGTCCGAAGCGGCGGCGTCCACTGCAGCGAGCAGGTCGGCGCGGCCGAGCGGCGGCGGTGGAAGGGGCAGCGGCGGCTGGGCGAGCGGCGCGGGCTGGGCCGCCTTCGCGGGCGGCGGATCCGGGGTCACGGGCGTCTCGCGCCCGCTGCCGAGCACGCGAACAAGGACGATGAATCCGAAGACGCCGACGACCACCAGCCCCCCCGCGATCGCCTTGCTGCGGCTCCAGGAACGTTCTGGATCGGGCATGACGCTATCCTTAGCACACCCGAACGCGACTTGACGCGGCGGTCCGGAAAAGTGTCCTGCGACGATGACTTTCGACCAGGCCATCGCCCTGCTCGTCCTGAGCATGGTCGTCGGCGCCCTGATCTGGAACCGGGTGCGCGCGGACGTCGTGGCCCTGACCGGCGCGGCCGCCCTGCTGGCCACCGGCGTCGTCCGCCCCGTGGAGGTGCAGACCGCCTTCGCCAGCCCGGCCCTGATCGCGCTCGCCTCCCTGTTCGTCATCGCCTACGCGCTGGAGCTGTCCGGCCTGATGGGCCTGCTCATCCGCCGCGCCACCAGCCTCTGCAGCCGTATCGGCAGCCTGGGGCTCTGGGTGGTGATCGCGCTCTGCGGCGCCGGGTCGGCCTTCCTGAACAACACGCCCATCGTCGTGCTGGCGGCGCCGGTGGTTCGCGACGTCGCCCAGTCGATGAGCCTGCCGCCGCGCCGGTTCCTGATCCCCCTGTCCTACGTCACGGTCCTGGCAGGCTCGTGCACCCTGATCGGCACCTCGACCAACCTGCTGGTCAACGACATGGCCCGCAACGCCGGCCAGCCGACCTTCGGACTGTTCGAGATGACGCCGGTGGCGCTGCTCGTCGCCGCGGCGGGCGGGCTCTACCTCTTCTTCTTCGGCGAGCGGCTGCTCGGCAAGGCCGTGCGGAATGGTGAGCGGGAGGAGGCCCACCCCCCCCGCCGACCGGCCGACGACGCGGGCCTGGGCGACGCCGAGGTGTTCGACGTCAACCCGTCGCTCGATCCCTACAAGGCGGTCGCGGCCGCGGCCGTCTTCCTGGCCGTCGTCGGCGTGGCAGGCATGGGGATCGCGCCGATCGCCTCGGTCGCCTTCGCCGGCGCCGTGCTGCTGATCCTGATGCGCGTGATCCGGGTCGACGAGGCCTACCGCGGCCTGCGCCCGGACGTATTGCTGCTCATCGCCGGCATGGTCGTCATCGGCATCGCCATGGAGGTGACCGGCCTGGCCGAGGCCGCGACCGGCTCGCTGATCGATGGGATCCGCACCCTCGGGCCGTGGATGGCGCTGGTCCTGCTGTACGGCGTGACCCTGTTCCTGACCGAGATCCTGTCGAACGCGGCCGTGGCGGTGCTGCTGACCCCGGTGGCGGTGGCGCTGGCCGAAAGCCTCGACGCCAGCCCGAGGCCCTTCCTGAGCGCGGTCATGCTGGCGGCCAGCTACGCCTTCGCCACGCCGTTCGGCTACCAGACCAACGTGCTGGTCTACCAGCTGGGCAAGTACAGCTACATGGACTTCGTCCGCGTCGGCCTGCCCCTGAACCTGCTGACCTGGGCCGTCGCCGTGGCGGCGATCCCCGCCTTCTTCCCGTTCTGAGCAGGCCGTCTGGCGCCGTGGGCCGCGACGGGGCATGGTCGCGCGTCGCCGAGGAATCTCTCCCATGAAGCCGATGCTACTGGCCGCCCTGACGGTCTCTCCCCTGTTGGCCCTGAGCGCTGGCGCCGCCGTGGCCCACCCCGGCGAATCGCACGCGCCCGCAGCGGCCGCCACGACGCCGAGGGCGCCGGTCGACGACTCCTCGCCCAAGGCCACGGTCGCGAGCTTCGAAGCCGCCCTGGACGCCGGCGACGCGGCGGCCGCCATCGCCCTGCTCAGCGAGGACGTGACCATCTACGAGCAGGGCCACGTCGAGCGCAGCCGCGCCGAATACGTCGAGCACCACCTGCCCTCCGACATGGAGTTCAGCCGAGCCGTCCCCTCGCGCGTGATCTCGCGCAAGGAGGCGGTCTCGGGCGACATGGCGATCGTCACCTCCGAGACCGCGTCGAAGGGCGAATTCAGGGGCAAGCCCGTTGACAGCCTCGGCGTCGGCACCATTGTGCTGCGCCGCACCGCCGATGGCTGGCGGATCGTCCACATCCACTGGTCGTCCCGCAAGGCTCCGGCCCAGGCCCCAGCCGCGTAACCCGAGGCCCCGATGAAGCGCTCCCCCTTCCGCACCGCCGCCGCGCTCGGCCTGGCCCTGTCGCTCGGCGCCACCGCCGCCCTCGCCCATCCGCGGGTGGTGAGCACCAGCCCCGCGGCCGACGCCCACGTGACCGCGCCGCGGTCGATCCGGATCGCCTTCAGCGAGGTCGTGTTCCCGAAGATGTCCGGCGCGGTGGTCAGGGATTCCGCCGGGCGCGCGGTCGCCACCGGCCCTGCCGCCACGGACCCCAAGGACAGGAAGGTGCTGGTGGTCCCGATCACCGGCGCCCTGCCGCCCGGCCACTACACGGTCGAATGGCACGTCGTCTCCGCCGACACGCACCGGGTCACCGGCAAGTACGCCTTCATGGTGATGTAGGTGGGCGCCGAGGAGGCGCTCGTCGCCGCCCGCTTCGTCCACCACCTGTCGGCCTTGGCGCTGTTCGGCCTCTGCGCCTTCGCGATTCACGGGGGCTCGCGACTGGCCACCGCCCCGCGCGGATGGCTCGTCGGGTTGGTCCTCGTCGCCTTGGCGAGCGGCGCGGCCTGGCTGGTCGCGACCGTCTCAGCGATGGCGGGAGCGCCGGCCGACGCCGACACCGTGCGCATGGTCACCTTCGACACGCCGTTCGGACGGCTCTGGCTGGTGAGGACGGGGCTGGCCGGCCTGACGCTGGTCGCCGTCGCGGCGGGCTCGAGGATCCCGGCTGCCGTCCTGTCCGCAGGCCTGCTCGCGAGCCTGGCCTGGACTGGACACACCCAGACCCACCAGGGCCTGCTGGGCTGGACCCACGTGGCCGCCGACGTCCTGCACCTGATGGCCGCCGGGGCCTGGCTGGGGGCGCTGGTCGCCTTCAGCCGCCTGCTGCGCGGCCCGGGGGCGGAGGCCGCGGCGGCGCTGGGCCGCTTCGCCGGGACGGGGTCGCTGCTGGTGGCGGCGCTCGCCGCCAGCGGACTGGTCAACGCCTGGATGATGCTGGGCGATGTCGCCGCCCTGTGGACGACAGCCTACGGACGCCTGCTGCTGCTGAAGCTGGTCCTGTTCTGCGCCATGCTCGCGCTCGCGGCCGGCAACCGGTTCTGGCTCACGCCACGCCTCGCCACTGACCCGTTACGGCCGGGCCGGCTGAAGCTCGCGGTGGGGGTGGAGCTGCTGCTGGGGGTGGCGGTCGTCGCCGTGGTGGCCGTCCTCGGAACGCTGGACCCGCGGGCCTGAGCGCCCGTCAGACCATGTGACCGAGCACCTCGACCACCGAGCGCGGGCGGCCGTTGCGGTAGAAGATGGCCTTGTTGGCGGCCGCCGCCTTGGGGAACATCGCCGCCGCCGACCGGCCGGGCGTGCGCCGCGCCGCCAGGATCAGCTTCACGGCGTTGGCCGGACCGAGCACGTGGGCGGCGTAGAGTTCGCTGTCACGGGCGATCCGGCCTAGCCCGTTCTGGAGCAGGGAGGCGTTCTCGCGCGCCAGCTCGGCGCCCATCAGGGCCGAGACGCGGGCGTCGAACCGCAGCGCCAGGATGCGCTTCTCGGTCGCGCGGTCGTGCACCACGGCGTCGCCGTCGCTGTCGTGGATCACCTGGGCGGCCTCGGCGGCCAGGCCGTAGCGGCGGCCGTAGCGCTTGATCATCTCCAGCCAGGTGCCCTCGGTGAACTGGAACAGGCCCGCGGCGGTCGAGGTGTCGGCCTCGGCGTGGGGTCGCATGGAGCTCTCGCGCATGGCGGTCTCCAGCAGGTGGGCCTTGGAGACGCCGGTCAGTTGGGCCGCCGCTCCGATGGCGCCGTCGATGTCGGTCTCGTCCAGCTGCAGGTAGGTGAAGTTGCGGCGGTCGACGCCGACCACGGTGGTCTTCGCCTCCGCCGCCGGCCGCGCCATGACCCCGGCCGCCTGGGCCACGGCGTCCGCCGCCGACTGGACCCACCCGGGGCTGACCGCGGTCACCGCCGCAATGGCGAGGAAGGCGGCAAGGGCCGGCGCGAGCGGGCGCGGGGCGGCGAAGGTCGTGGCGTTGTTCATTCGGAACGTCTCCCTGATCCGGCTGGGGCGGGCGCTCTTTCGGCGCCTCGGGTGACAGCTCCAGATGGGGCGTTCAGCGAACGATAGGATGCGGACGGTTGTCGCAGCCGGCTTGGCCGCAACGGAACTTGGCCGTTGACTCGACGGTTTTCCGACAGGTCAGAACGGAGGAAATCATGCCCGCCAAGTCCGCCGCCCAGCAGAAGGCCGCCGGCGCCGCCCTCTCCGCCAAGCGCGGCGACACCCCCAAGAGCAAGCTCAAGGGCGCGTCCAGATCGATGATGGAATCGATGTCCGAGAAGCAGCTCGAGGAGTTCGCCCACACCAAGCGCAAGGGCAAGCCCGAACACGTGAAGGCCAACTGAGGCCTTGTGCAGAAAGGCCCGCGTCCGAAGACGCGGGCCTCGCCACTGGGAATACCGGCAACCGGCTCAGGATCGGCGCCGTCTGTGTAACGGCGAAGCTGGGATCTGGTTCCGTCAGCTTTTCAGACGGTAGCCGGTCTTGAAGATCCACCAGATCACGACCAGGCACAGGGCCATGAATCCAAGCGTCATGCCCAGGCTCACCCCGACCGCCACGTCCGCCGAGCCATAGAAACTCCAGCGGAAGGCGGAGATCAGGTAGACCACCGGATTGAACAGGCTCACGGCCTGCCAGAACGGCGGCAGCACCGAGATCGGATAGAAGCTGCCGCCCAGGAAGGTCAGCGGCGTGATGATCAGCAGCGGCACGAACTGCAGCTTCTCGAACCCGTCGGCCCAGATGCCGATGATGAAGCCCAGCAGGGAGAAGGTCACTGCCGTCAGCACCATGAAACCGAACATCCAGACCGGGTGCGCGATCTCGAACGCCACGAAGAACCGCGCCGTCACCAGCGTGATCACCGCCAGCAGGATCGCCTTCGACGCCGCCGCCCCGACGTAGCCGATGACGATCTCGACGTAGGAGACGGGGGCGGACAGCACCTCGTAGATCGTGCCCGAGAACTTCGGGAAGTAGATGCCGAAGGAGGCGTTGGAAACGGCCTGGGTCAGGATGCCCAGGATGATCAGTCCGGGGACGATGAAGGCGCCGTAGCTCCCGCCCGGCCAGGTCACGCCGTTGCCGCTCATGCTGCTGCCCATCGCTGCGCCGAAGACGATGAAATACAGCGAGGTGGAGATCACCGGGGCGATGATCGACTGCATCCTGGTGCGCCAGGTCCGCGTCATCTCGAAGTTGTAGATCGAGCGGATGGCGTGGGTGTTCAGGCTCATTTGCGGGCCCTCACCAGGCTGACGAAGATTTCTTCCAGCGAGCTCTGGCTGGTGTTCAGGTCCTTGAAGCGGACCCCGGCGGCGTTCAGGTCGGTGAGCAGGGCCGTGATGCCGGTGCGCTCGCCCTCGCTGTCGTAGGTGTAGACCAGCTGCTCGCCTTCGCCTGCCAGTTCCAGCGGATAGGTCGCCAGCGCCTCGGGCACGGCGGCCAGGGGCTCCTGCAGCTGCAGCGTCAGCTGCTTCTTGCCGAGCTTGGTCATGAGGGTCGCCTTGTCCTCGACCAGGATGAGCTCGCCCTTGGAAATCACCCCGATCCGGTCGGCCATCTGCTCGGCCTCCTCGATGTAGTGGGTGGTCAGGATGATGGTGACGCCCGAATCGCGCAGCGCCCGGACCACTTCCCACATGTCCTTGCGCAACTCGACGTCGACGCCTGCGGTCGGTTCGTCGAGAAACAGCACGCGGGGTTCGTGGGACAGGGCCTTGGCGATCATCACGCGGCGCTTCATGCCGCCCGACAGGGTGATGATCTTGCTGTCCTTCTTGTCCCACAGGCTGAGGTCGCGAAGGATCTTCTCGATGTAGGCCGGGTTCCTGGGCTTGCCGAACAGGCCCCGGCTGAAGCTCACCGTCGCCCACACCGATTCGAAGGCGTCCGTGTGCAGCTCCTGCGGCACCAGGCCGATCAGGTCCCGCGCCGCCCGGAACTCGGTGATGATGTCGTGCCCGCCGACGGTCACCGCACCCGTGGACGGATTGACGATGCCGCAGATGATCGAGATCAGGGTGGTCTTCCCTGCCCCGTTCGGGCCCAGCAGGGCGAATATCTCGCCTCGCCGAATCTCGAGGTCGACCGTCTTCAGGGCCTGGAATCCGCCCTTGTAGGTCTTGGAAAGGTTCGAAACGGAAACGATCGGCCCCGCCCCCGAGGGAAGGCCGACGCTCTCAGCTGTGCCGTGCGCCATGGGCGGGGAATTGGGCGGCCCGCTGTCAGATTGCAACCGCCGTTCGGCCAACGTCCCCAGATTATCTACGCTCACCATGCGCTTTTCGGCTCCCACGACGGTTACTTGACATTAAGAAAGAACACTTAGAGAACGTTCGCAACAGTTCTTCTCTTGTTCCCGAGGCGATCATGCTCACCCGCAAGCAGCACGAACTCCTGATGTTCATCCACGAACGCATCAAGGAGCAGGGCGTGAGCCCCTCGTTCGACGAAATGAAGGAGGCGCTCGACCTCGCCTCCAAGTCCGGGATCCATCGGCTGATCACCGCCCTGGAAGAGCGCGGCTTCCTGCGTCGCCTGCCCCACCGGGCCCGGGCGCTGGAAGTGCTCAAGCTGCCCGACGCCGCCACGCCGGGCGCGCCGCGCGGACGCGGCGGTTTCAAGCCTCAGGTGATCGAGGGAGCCCGGCCAGCCGACCCCGAGATCGCCAACGATGTCCGGGAACTGCCGGTCCTGGGAAAGATCGCCGCCGGCGTGCCGATCGACGCCATTCAGCACGAGCGGGACCGGGTCATGGTGCCCGAGACCATGTTGGGCTCCGGCGAGCACTTCGTCCTCGAGGTGCAGGGTGATTCGATGATCAACGCCGGCATCCTCGATGGGGACCACGTCGTCATCCGCCGCGCCGACAGCGCCCAGTCGGGCGAGATCGTGGTGGCGCTGGTCGAAGGCATGGAGGCCACCCTCAAGCGCCTGCGCAAGAAGGGCGCGTCCATCGCCCTCGAAGCCGCGAACCCCGCCTACGAAACGCGCATCTACGGCCCCGACCAGGTCGAGGTGCAGGGCAAGCTGGTCGGGCTGCTGCGCAAGTACCACTGACATCGCCTCTCCCAGGGCTTCTGCGCGGCGACGATCCTGACGGGTCGTCGCCGTTCTTGAGTCAGCAGGACGTTTCGGCCGGCCTCAGGCCGACAGGTCGCAGTTCAATGGCGCGACCGAGCGCACGTTCGCGGCCATGTAGTCGATGAATGCCGACACGGCCGGCAACTGGCCGCGCCGGCTGGTGAAGACCATGTGGAAGATCCCGCCGGACGGCGCCCACTCCGGCAGGACGGTTACGAGGCTGCCTGTGCGCAGGCTCTGCGCGCAGGTGATCTCCGGGAGGTAGGCGATGCCTGCTCCGGCGATGGCGGCCTGGACCAGCACCTTGAACTCCCCGGCGCGCAGGACGGGATCGTGTTCCACGGACGCGGTGCGACCGTCGGCATGGGTGAAGCGCCAGGTCTGGCGTCCCGCCTGCTCGCTGTTGCTGAGCGTGGGAAGGTGAGCCAGGTCATGGGGCGCCGTCGGCGGGCCGTGCTGTTCGACGAACGCGGGACTGGCCACCAGCAGGGTCCGCTCGTCGCCTAGAATCCGCACGGTCAGGGCATTGTCGCTGTCGAGGCTGGGGCGGACGCGAAAGGCCACGTCGACGCCTTCCTCGATCAGGTCGACACGCCGGTTGGTGACCACCATGTGCACCTTCACCTTGGGGTAGCGCGCCAGGAAGGCCGGAATCATCTCGGCCATGATTCCCTGAGCCACGGTGACCGGCACGCTGACGCGCACCACGCCGCGGGGCTCGCCCGTCACCTGCAGCGCCGCCTCCTCCGCCGCCATGGCTTCGGTCACTGCCGCCTGGGCGTGGAGGTGGAACTGTCGGCCCACCTCGGTGACGGCGAACCGTCGGGTGGAGCGCTCGATGAGCCGCACGCCCAGCCGGTCCTCAAGCCGGGCCACGCGACGGCTGAGGCTGGATTTCGGGAGGTTCAGCGCCCGTGCCGCCGGCGCGAAGCCGCCGTGGTCCACCACGGCGGTGAAGTAGTAGAGGTCGTTCAGGTCCTGCATCGCGCCAGCCTAGGCGCACCGTTCCAATTTTGGAACGCCGAGTTCGCAAACGGGCGACTACTGGCCTCACTGTTGCGCAACCAGATTGGCCTCCGAAGCGACGGCCCGCGCCGCCGCGCCAGTTACGGAGACGGGGCCATGACCATCCTGCAGATCGATTCCAGCATTCTTGGCGACGGCTCGGTGAGCCGCGGACTGACCGCCCAGGCGGCCCGCCGCTGGGCCGCGGCGACCGGCGGGACCATCGTCCATCGCGACCTGGGCGCCGCCCCGATCGACCACCTGACGGGCGCGGCGGCCGTGGCGAGCCGGACGCCGGATGCCGACCGCACGCCCGAGCAGACAGCCCTCGCCGCCGCCGACGAGGCGGTGCTGGCGGAGTTCCTGGCGGCCGATGTCGTGATCATCGGCGCACCGATGTACAACTTCTCGATCTCGAGCCAGCTCAAGGCCTGGATCGACCGCATCGCCGTGGCCGGGAAGACCTTCCGCTACACCGAGGCCGGTCCGGAAGGCCTCGCCGGCGGCAAGAAGGTGATCCTCGTTTCCTCCCGCGGCGGGGTCTACAGCGAAGGCCCCGCAGCCGCGATGGATCATCAGGAGAGCTACCTCAGGACCGTGCTCGGCTTCCTCGGGGTCACCGACATCGAGATCGTCCGCGCCGAGGCCGTGAACTTCGGGCCGGACCAGCGCGCCAAGGCCATCGCCGACGCCGAAGCCGTGATCCAGGGCGCCCTGCCGCTGGCGGCCTGACTCCACCTCGCCGAAAGCTTTCCTGCAGGCCCGGACGGCGCGCCGTCCGGGTCATTTTCTGTTCACACGCCGCACGTTGACGCCTGTCGCCGGCCGCCTCTAACTGAAAACCCTTCAGGGAGGCGCGTCCGTGCTCGATCGTCGAAACCTTCTTCTGGCGGGCCTGGGGATCGTGGCCCTGCCCGACGCCGCCCGGGCGGCCGGCGGCCCCGTCGAGGCGCGCTTCACCCTGACCAACCAGCGCGTTCTGGTGGACGCACGCCTGAACGGCAAAGGCCCCTACCCCTTCGTCATGGACACGGGCGCGGTGGTCAGCGGCGTACGCCGGTCGCTGGCCGACGAGATCGGGCTGCGTCCCGCGGGCCAGAGGAGGCTCGCCGGCCAGTTCTTCCCGATGTACCTGGCCGACGAGATGGTGCTGGGCGACGCGTTGCGCCAGGAGAAAGTAGCCCTGTTCGGCCTGGACAGTCCGCGCCTGGGCGGCGAGGGCCTGCTGGCGGCGGGCCTGCTGACCAGTTTCGACAGTCTCATCGAATTTGAGCGCGGCGTGTGGCGCGTCTATCCTACCGGATCGCCCGACCGCGCAGGCTTCACGAGGCTGGTGTCCCACATCGGCAGCCCCAGAGGCGGCGGCTCCGAGTTGATCTACGTCACCGCGGTCGCCAACGGCGTGACTCTCCGCCCGATCCTGGACACGGGCGGCCCCAGCGCCCTCAGCGTCAGCGAGGATGTCGGCCGCCGTCTCGGCCTGCTGCGCGAAGGCCTCAGCTGGGCGCCGGTGGCTCAGAGCGGCATCACCGGGCTGGCGGACGAACCGAGCCGCCTCGTCCGCGCGGAGTCGATCCAGATCGGTCCGCACCGCTACGAGCGACCGCTGGTCGTGGTCCGGTCCGAGAGCCGGCATGGCGAAGAAGCCATTCTCGGCCTGCCGATCATCCGGACGCTCGACTTCTCCACTGACCGGAGCGGCGACGCCATCTGGGTGCGCCGGAACGGCCTGGAGCCCGCCAGGCGCGGCTACGGCCTTTCAGGCCTCTGGCTAAGCGAGGCGGAGGGCGCGGTGCGGGTTACCGCCGTCGGGGCCGGATCGCCTGCGGCGGCAGCCGGGGTCCGGAACGGCGACGTCGTGGAAGGCGTGAAAACCCTGGCTGAAGGCATAGCCCTGATCAATGGCCCTTCGGGCAGGCCAGTGATCCTGGACCTGCGGCGCAGTGGCGAGGCGCTGAAGGCGACCTTTACCCTGGCCGAGTATCTGTAGCCGCGCCGCGCGCGTTTGGCGTGGAGGCTTGCCCCGCGCCTCCAGTCCACGGACGCACGCCCCTGAACGCGACACTCCACTGGCCGAGCCAGCGCCCATCCCGCTTCCACAGCTCGATCGAGCCGCCCCTGGCGAAATCCAGGCCGTCCAGCACCAGCTTGCCGCGACAGGCTGGCGGCAGGGCATCGATGCGAGCCCGGAGGGTGACGACCTCGCCCGCGTGGCAGAGCAGGGCCAACTGTTTGGCCGGGGGCGCGCGCTTGCTCCAGGAGGCCGCGACCTCGACCGGCGCCCTGACGGCGGGGATGCAGGATGCGCGGTTGCAAAGATAGGCGCGCGCGCCCGCCATCTCCCGAGCCGTGAGCCCCCGCCGGCGCATCCAGATGTCTGCTGCGAACGCCTTGGCGTTGTCGCGCAGGGGGATGGCCTCGCGCCCCGCGCGCACCACGGCGGCCGCGCCGTCCGAGGCGATCCATACGTCCGGAGCGGGCG
>DASPLM010000129.1:0-2021 GCA_035627575.1 Caulobacteraceae bacterium
GATCGGGTGGTCGTCGGCGACAAGGGCCAGCATGGGCGGCGGCGCGGCGGCCTCGTCGGCATGGCCCTCGGCAACCGCATCGGCGGCGGCTTCCGAAACGGCGGCCCCGCCTTCGTTGGCGGCGGCGGCCAGACCGACGGCGGCGCCCGGCTGAAGCGGCAGGTCGACCCAGAAGCGCGCGCCCTGTCCCGGCGTGCTGTCGCAGTCGATCCGCCCGCCCATCAGTTCGGCCAGCTGGCGCGAGATGGAGAGGCCGAGCCCGGTGCCGCCGAAGCGGCGGGTGATGGAACCGTCCGCCTGCTGGAACCGGCCGAACAGCTGGTCCTTCAGCGCCGGGTCGAAGCCGACGCCGGTGTCCGCGACCTCGATGCGCAGGCCGCCGCACTTGCACATGCGGGCGACGACGCGGACCTCGCCCGCCTCGGTGAACTTCACCGCGTTGGAGACCAGGTTGGTCACGATCTGGCGCACGCGCACCACGTCGCCGACGAAGCGGGCGTCCGCCTCGGGCGCGACCTCGACCGTCAGGGCGACGCCCTTCTCCTCGGCCTTGCAGCGCGACAGGGCGGCGGCGGCGCGGACCATGTCGCCCAGCTGGAACGGGTCGTGCTCGATGGTGATCTGGCCGGCCTCGATGCGGGCCAGGTCCAGCACGTCCGACAGCAGGCGGCTCAGCGTATCGCCCGAAGAGCGGATGATCTCGACCAGGTCCCGGTCGCGCGGCGAGAGGTCGGACCGGGCAAGCAGGTCGGCCATGCCGACCACCCCGTTCAGCGGCGTGCGGATCTCGTGGCTCATGTTGGCCAGGAACTCGCTCTTGGCGCGGTTGGCGGCCTCGGCCGCTTCGCGCGCCATCTCCCGGCTCATGGCCACGGCGACCAGTTCGGCCAGCATGTGCAGGCGCTCTGCCTGGTCGGGGGTGAAGGCGCCGGTGCGGCCCGACGCGGCCATCAGCACCCCGATCGGCCGGTCGCCGTCGAACAGGGGGGCCACCGCCATGGAGGCCATGCCGAGACGGGCGGCCATCTCGCAGTTCACGCGCGGGTCCCCGGCCACGTCATTGGCGAACAGGGCTTCGCGCTGGCGCACCGCCGCGCCGGCCAGGCTGCCGCGGAGGGGCAGGCGCAAGCCGGCGGCCGCCTGCAGCAGGCCCGCGCCCGAGCGGTACACGAACTCGTCGCCCTCGAGCAGCGCGACCAGGCCGCCGTCGGCCGAGGCCAGGCCGATGGTCTCGGTCACGGCCAGGTCCAGGAAGGCGTCCAGCGGCAGGTTCGACGAGGTGATGCGGAGTTGCGCCGATCGCTCGCGCACCAGGTCCTCGGCCGATTTGCGCGCTGCCTCGGCCTCGCGGGCGCGGCGGGCCTGGTCGCGGAAGGCGTCGAGGGCGGCGGCCATGTCGTCCAGTTCCGGGCTGCCTTCGAGGCCGGCGGGCAGGTCCGTCTCGATGTCGCCCTCGGCCATCCGGCGCAGGGCGGCGGACATGCGGGCGATGGGCTCGGACAGGGTGCGGCCGAGGCGGCGGCCGAAACGGGTGGCGATCACCACCAGCAGAAGGCCTACGCCCAGCGCCCCGGCGGCCAGCCAGGTGCTGTGGGCCAGCGCGTCGCGGGTCGGTTCCGCCACGACCAGGGTCCAGGTGCGCTCGGCGCCGTCGAACCGCACCGGCCGGGCCACGATGATGGCCGGCTCGTCGCCCCAGGCGCCCATGACTCCCGTGCGCCCGGCGGCGCCGGCCTTGGACAGGTCCGCCTGGGACAGGGGCAGGGCCGTCGAAGGCTTGCCCAGCAGCGACGGATCGCTGGAGACCGCCACCTCGCCGTCGCCCGCCAGCAGGGCGTAGTGGACCCCGCGCGAGTGCGCCCCGCGGGTGATCAGCGAGGACAGTTCCGACAGGTAGAGGTCCACGCCGACGACGCCGACCAGGCGGCCCCGGGCCTCGACCGGGAGCGTGGCGCTCGTCATGTACAGGGAGCGCCCGGCGCCTTCGGCCAGGCGCCATTCGTACGGGCGGGTGACCACCA
>DASPLM010000130.1:0-6766 GCA_035627575.1 Caulobacteraceae bacterium
CATCCTGAGCCTGTCGAAGGACGAGGCGGGCCCGCGACGGCGCCGCGCGCGGCCCATGGAACTTCCCAGCTTGACCGTTGTTACCGAGGCGTACCTCGACAGCCGCGGGAGCCTGCCATGCCGTTCGCTTGGGAATCACCGCGCGGCGCCGGCGGCTGGGCCGTCGTGGCGCTGGGCGTGCTGTTCTTCCTCATCGGGCTCGTGCTGCTGGCCGGCGGGGTCCAGCTGATCGGGCTCGGCGGCTCGTGGTACTACGCGCTCGCCGGCCTCGGCCTGATCGTGTCCGGAGCCCTCCTGGCGATGCGGCAGCCGCTCGGCGTGGGGATCTACGCGGGACTGTGGCTGCTGACCCTGCTCTGGGCGATCTGGGAGGTCGGGCTGGACGGTTGGGCCCTGGTTCCCCGGGTCGTGGCGCCCACGGTGCTGCTCCTGCTCGCGATCCTGGCGCTGCCGGCGGTCCTGGGCCGGCGCGGCGGGCGGGCCACCGTGGCCGGTCTCGCCGGTCTCGGGGTCGTCCTCGCGGTCGGCGGGTTCGCCGTCGCCCAAGCCAACCGCCCAGCCGCATCGGGGCCGCTCCCGCCGGCTTCGGCGGACCTGAGCGCCGAGCCCGCAGCGGGCGACGCCTGGCCGGCCTACGGCGGCGGCGAAAGCGCCCACCGCTACTCGGCCCTGGCCCAGATCACGCCCGCCAACGTCGCGCGGCTGGAACGCGCCTGGACCTTCCGCACCGGGGATCTGCCCGAGGGGCGCTGGGGCGCCGAAACCACGCCGCTGAAGATCGGCGATACGGTCTATCTCTGCACGGGCCGCAACCAGCTCATCGCGCTGGACGCGGCGACCGGCAAGCAGCGCTGGCGCTACGATCCGAAGGTGCCGGACGAGGCGATCCCCTACACCGCCGCCTGCCGCGGCGTGGCCTACCACGACGCCTCGGCCCCCGCCTCGGCCATCGTTCCGCAGACCGCCGCCCCCGTGCCGGCCGGCCCGCCCACGTCGGTCGTCGCGCCCCCATCGCCAGCGCGTCCGGCTCCCGCGCTTCAACCCGGGGCGCTCTGCACCCGACGCATCATAGAAGGCACGCTGGACGGACGCCTGGTCGCCGTCGATGCGCGCACCGGCGCCCCCTGCCCCGGCTTCGGCGTTAACGGTTCCGTCGATATCAAGGTCGGCATGGGACCGGTCGTGCCCGGCATGGTTTCGATCACCTCCGCCCCGGTCGTGGTGCGCGGCGTCGTCGTCACCGGCCACCAGGTGCTGGATGGCCAGAAGCGCTGGGCGCCCTCGGGCGTCATCCAGGCCTTCGACGTGATCACCGGCGACCTGCGCTGGGCATGGGACATGAAGCGCCCCGACCGCACCGGCCGCCCGGCCGCCGGCGAGACCTATTCGCTGGGCACGCCGAACATGTGGACCACCGCCACCGCCGACGAGCGGCTGGGCCTGGTCTACCTGCCCATGGGCAACTCGGCGGCCGACTACTACAGCAGCAGCCGCTCGCCCGAGGAGAACCGATACTCGACCTCGCTGGTGGCCCTCGACGCGGCGACGGGCAGGCCCCGCTGGCATTTCCAGACGGTGCACAAGGACGTCTGGGACTACGACCTCGGCTCGCAGGGGACGCTGGTGGACTTCCCCACGGCGGCGGGCGCGATCCCGGCGATCATCCTGCCCAGCAAGCAGGGCGACCTCTACATCCTCGACCGCCGCACGGGCCGGCCGCTGACCCCGGTCGAGGAGCGCCCCGTCCCCCAGGGCGGCGTCGAGCCGGACCAGCGCACCCCGACCCAGCCCTTCTCGCGCTACCACACGCTGGCCAGGCGCGACCTGACCGAGCGGGACATGTGGGGCATGTCGCCGATCGACCAGATGCTCTGCCGCATCGGCTTCCGGAAGGCCGAGTACCGGGGCATCTACACGCCGCCGACGAGCGACCGGCACTGGATCCAGTATCCCGGCTACAACGGCGGCTCGGACTGGGGCGGCATCGCGCTGGATCCGCGGCGGGGCGTGATCGTCGCCAACTACAACGACATGCCCAACCACAACCGCCTCGTCCCCCGCGCCGAGGCCAACGAGAAGGGCTGGTATCCGCGCGGCCATCCAAAGGGCAAGAGCGCCGGCGAGGCAGCCCGGTCCGGCGGCGCCGAGGGCGCGGGCGATCCCCAGCTGGGCGTGCCCTACGCCATCCAGGTCAACGCCGGCTGGCGCATGAAGTACACCGGCCTGCTCTGCAAGCAGCCGCCCTACGGCGGCATCCGCGCCATCGACCTGCGCACCGGCCGCACCATCTGGGACCGGCCGTTGGGCACGGCGCGCAAGAACGGCCCGTTCGGCATCCCCTCCATGCTGCCCGTGATCATCGGCACGCCGAACAACGGCGGCGCGGTGGTGACGGCCGGCGGACTCGTCTTCATCGCCGCCGCCACCGACGACCTGATCCGCGCCATCGACCTGCGCACCGGGGAGACGGTCTGGAGCGACACCCTCCCCGCCGGCGGACAGGCCAATCCGATGATGTACGAGCAGAACGGCCGCCAGTACCTCGTGCTCATGGCCGGCGGGCACCACTTCATGGAAACCCCGAAGGGCGACTACGTCATCGCCTGGGCCCTGCCCGGGGACGCCCGCTAGGGCGCGGCCGCGCGAACAAGGCGGACGGACCGCTGTTCCGGTCCGCCATGCAGGCGGCCGGAGCCGTGTTCCTGTCCGCCTTGCGGTTCGGCAAGTCGCTGGATTTCCTCATGTTTCACGTGAAACACGACAGAATTGGCCGTGCTTCGCCCTCTGCCCATCGAGGACCGGGCAAGGCGACCTGACGCGCGTCAGGGCTCGCGGACGGCCACCTGCGGCGGCCTTGCCGAGCACGTTCTGATCAGCGGCAATATTACTGAAATGTAATTACCCCGAATTCATTTGAGCCGGGGGCCCTCTGGACCGCATCTACGGCGATGAAAGCACGTCCAATGCAATGGGCGTGAAGTATTCGCACCCGGGTCCAAGGCTATGAAAATCAAGCGGTCTCACCTCTTCGTCGGCCTCATCGGCCTGACGGTCGTGGGCTATTTCGTCATCCGCGGCGCCATGGGCGGCGGGTCCGAAGCCAAGGCGACGCCGGTCGCCAAGGCCGATGAGCTTCAGTCGGTGCGGATCACGCCCGTCGCCGAGGCCCTGCGGCCCTACGGCGTCGTCCTGCGCGGCCGTACCGAAGCCACCCGCACCGTTGTGGTCCGCGCCGAAACCGCCGGCGCGGTGGCCGCCACGCCCACGCCCGAGGGATCCTTCGTTCGCAAGGGCCAGGTGCTCTGCCGCCTCGACGTGGACGCGCGGGGCGCCTCGCTCGCCCAGGCCGAGGCCACGCTGCGCTCCGAAGAGTTGCAGTACCAGTCGGCCCAGGCCCTGAAGGAACGCGGCTTCCGTTCGGAGACCCAGGTGCTCGCTGCCAAGGCCGAGCTGGACCAGGCCAAGGCCCAGCTCGAACAAGCCCGCATCATCCTCGACCAGGTCAACATCCGCGCCCCCTTCTCGGGTGTGTTCGACAACCGCGAGGCCGAGGTCGGCAGCTACCTGGCGCCTGGCCAGGCGTGCGGCACGCTGATCGAGCTCAGCCCCCTGCTGGTGGTCGGCGACGCCTCGGAAGCCGACGCCGCCCGGCTCACCGTCGGCTCGCCCGCGACCGCACGCCTCGCCACCGGCGGAAGCCTCTCGGGCCGCGTCCGCTACGTCTCGCGCGAGGCGCACCCCCAGACCCGCACCTACCGCGTGGAAGTGGTGGTGCCGAATCCCGGCGCCGCCGTGCGCTCAGGCCTGTCGGCCGAACTGGACGTGCGCGCCGGCCAGGGCGCGGCGCACCTCGTGCCCGTCTCCGCGCTCGTGCTCGACGCCGCTGGCCGCCAGGGCGTGCGCTACGTCGCCGGCGCGGACACCGTCGCCTTCACGCCGGTGAAGGTGCTGGAGGAGACGCCGCAGGGCGTCTGGGTCTCGGGCCTGAGCGGCCCGGTGAAAGTGATCACCGTCGGCCAGTCGTACGTGTCCGAAGGCCAGAAGGTTCGCGTGGCGGCGCGCTGAGCGCGCCCGCGCATAAGGAGTAGACCATGATCGGGTCCCTGATCGGCGGAGCCATCAAGCGGCGCAAGGTGGTGCTGGCCATCACCTTCGTGCTCACCCTGTTCGGGCTCGGCGCCTACATGACGCTGCCCCGGGAATCCAACCCGGACATCACCTTCCCCTTCGTCCAGGTCATGGTGCCCTACCCGGGCGTCAGCCCCGAGGACGCAGAGCGCCTGCTCGTGCGGCCGCTAGAGGTCGAACTTCAGTCGATCGAGGGCCTCAAGGAGATGAACAGCCGGGCCTCCCAGGGCATGGCGATGGTCAGCCTCGAGTTCCCGGTCAACTTCGACAAGGAGAAGACCCTCAACGACATCCGCTCGAAGGTCGACATGGCCAAGGGCCGCTTCCCGCCCGACGCGGAGGAGCCGATCATCGAGGAGGCGAACACCAGCCAGGACCCGGTGCTGACCGTGGTGCTGCACGGCAAGTCGCCCGAACGCACGCTCTACAACACGGCGCGCGAACTGAAGGACCGCATCGAAACCCTGCCCGGCATCCAGCGGGCCGACCTGTACGGCAATCGCGAGGAACTGCTCGAGGTCACCATCGACCCGCTGCGCATGGAGTCCTACGGCATCACCGCGGGCGAAATCGTCAATGTCATCCGCGCCAACAATCAGCTGGTCCCCGCCGGCAATCTCGAGACCGCCCAGGGGCGGTTCGCGGTGAAGATCCCCGGCGTGGTCGAGGGTCCGGCCGAGGTCCTGGCCCTGCCGATCAAGGCGGCCGGCGATCGCGTGGTCACCATCGGCGACGTGGCCGACGTGCGCCGAACCTTCCGCGAAGCGACGACCCTGTCGCGGGTGAACGGCGAGACCTCGATGTCCATCGACATCGTCAAGCGCCCCGGCGCCAACATCCTCGACACCGTCGAGGCCGTGAAGAAGATGGTCTCGGACGAGCAGAAGCGCTGGGCCGCGCCGGTCGACGTGACCTACACCTTCGACCAGAGCGAGGATATCGCCCGAACCCTGACCCTGCTGGAGTCCGGCCTGATCATCGCCGTCATCCTGGTGATGATGATCGTGGTCGCATCCCTGGGCCTGCGCGCCGGCCTGCTGGTCGGCACGGCCATCCCCTGCTGCTTCCTGCTCGCCTTCCTGATCCTGCAGGCGACCGGCATCACCCTGAACATGATGGTGATGTTCGGCCTCGTGCTGGCGGTCGGCATGCTGGTGGACGGCTCCATCGTGGTGGTGGAGTACGCCGACCGCAAGCTGTCAGAAGGCTACGACAAGAAGGAAGCGTACCGCCTGGCTGGCGAGAAGATGTTCTGGCCGGTGTTCAACGGCATCGCCACGACCCTGTGCGCCTTCGTCCCGTTCCTGTTCTGGAACGAGATTGTCGGCAAGTTCATGAGCTACCTGCCGATCACCCTCTTCTTCGTACTCGGCGCCTCGATCCTGATCGCCCTGATCTTCACGCCGGCGCTGGGTTCAATCTTCGGCAAGAAGGGCGACGACCACGCCGAGCAGTCGGAGAACGTGCGCATCTCCGAGGAAGGCGATCCGCTGAAGATGACCGGCTTCATGGGCCGGTACGCCAACTTCCTGTGGGCCATCATCCACCGCCCGTTGCGCACCATCGGGGTGGCGGTCGTCGCCATCGTCGCCATCATCACCTGGTTCGTGATGACGCCCCACCGCACCGAGTTCTTCCTGGACAGCGACCCCGAGTGGGTCACGGTGTTCGTGAAAGCCCGCGGCAACCTCGGCACGCCGGCGATGAACGACCTGGTCAGCCAGGTCGAAACCCGCCTCGCCGGGGTGAAGGGGGTGGAGAACCGCTTCGTCCGTGTCGGCCGCTCCGGCGGCGGCACCCAGGGCGGCGCCCCGGCCGACACCATCGGCTCGATCCGCCTCGACTTCGTGGATTTCGAGGAGCGCCAGCACCTGGGGCTGCGCGGCGCCGACATCGCCAAGACCGTGCGCGAGCGCGTTGGTGAGTTGCCGGGCGCCCGCACCGAAGTGCGCACGCCGCAGAACGGCCCCTCGGGCGGCAAGGACGTGCAGATCGAGCTTCGCAGCTCGGACAACGTGGCGCTGGACCGCGCCTCGGAGACGATCCTCGCCGAGATGCGCAAGACCGGCGACCTGATCGAGGTCGAGGACAGCCGCACGTCGCCCGGTCTGGAATGGAACCTTGCGGTCGACCGCGAAGCCGCCGGCCGCTACGGCGTCAGCGTGCTCAGCGTCGGTCAGGCGATCCAGTTCGCCACCAACGGCGCCTTCGCCGGCCGCTTCCGTCCCGACGACACCGACCAGGAACTGGACATCCGCGTCCGCTTCCCGGCCGACGCGCGGAACCTGTCCACCTTCGACCAGCTGAAGATCATGACGTCGCAGGGCCCCGTGCCGGCCAGCTACTTCGTCACCCGTGAAGCCGCGCCCCAGGTCACCGGCATCAACCGGCGCGACGGCCATCGCGTGGTCGTGATCCAGGCCAATGCCGAAGAGGGCAAGGCGGCCAACCAGATCATCAACCAGCTGCGCCCAGCCATCGAGAAGGCCGGGATCAGCGAGAGCGTGCGCTGGAAGTTCCGAGGCGCGGATGAGGAGACGGCCGAAGCCGGCATGTTCTTCCTGATCGCCATCTCCGTGTCGCTGTTCATGATGGGCATGATCCTGCTGTGGCAGTTCAACAGCTTCTGGGGCGTGTT
>DASPLM010000131.1:0-4600 GCA_035627575.1 Caulobacteraceae bacterium
CGGCGTCCGACAGGTTGCAGGCGGCGACGTGGGCGCGGCCGCCCAGCTCCGACGCCAGGTCGGTCAGCACGGCCTCGCGCGTGCCCGACAGCACCACCGTCGCGCCCTGCCCGTGCAGAGCCCTGGCGATCGCCGATCCGAGGCCGCCCGTGGCGCCGGTGACCAGCGCGGTCTTTCCAGTCAGGTCGAACATCTTGCGTCTCCTCTCCCTCCCCTCTTGGGAGGGCGCCCGCTGCGCGGGCGGATGGGGTAGGAAGGCGGGGCTCCACACCCCACCCGGCCCTCCGGGCCACCCTCCCCAGGCGGGGAGGGAGAAATGACTACGCCAGCGAGCGCGCAAAGGTTTCCAGGTCCGCCGGCGTGTTCAGCGGGCTGGCCTCGGCGTCCGGCGCGATGCGCTTGGCCATGCCGGAGAGCACCTTGCCCGCGCCGGCCTCGCCGAAGCGCGTGACGGCGCCGTCGGCCGCCATCCACTCCATGCTCTCGCGCCAGCGGACCCGGCCGGTGACCTGCTCCACCAGCAGGCGGCGGATCTCCTCGGGGTCCAGCGTCGGGCGGGCGGTGACGTTGGCCACCAGCGGCGTGCGCGGGGCGGCGATGGCCGCGGCGGCCAGGGCCTCGGCCATCTCGTCGGCGGCCGGCTGCATCAGCGGGCAGTGGAACGGCGCCGACACGTTCAGCGGAATGGCGCGGGCGCCCAGTTCCTTGGCCTTCTCGATGGCGCGGTCCACGGCCGCCTTCTCGCCGGAGATGACGATGTTGCCGGCGTTGTTGTCGTTGGCGACGACGCAGACGCCGACCTCGGCGCCCGCCGCGGCCGCCGCCTCGGCCAGCGCCACGTCGGTCCTGGGGCCGATCAGCGAGGCCATGGCGCCCTGCCCCACCGGCACGGCGCGCTGCATGGCCTGGCCGCGCAGCTTCAGCAGGCGCGCGGTGTCGGCCAGGGTCAGGGCCTCCGCCGCCGCCAGCGCCGAGTACTCGCCCAGGGAATGGCCGGCGACGAAGGCGGCGCGGGTGATGTCGATCGAGAACTCCTGCTTCAGGGTGCGGATCACGGCGAGCGAGACGGCCATGAGGGCGGGTTGGGCGTTCTCGGTCAGGGTCAGGTCGCCCTCCGGCCCTTCACGCATCAGGGTGGAGAGCTTCTGTTCCAGCGCGTCGTCGACCTCCTGGAACACCTCGCGGGCCGGCTGGAACGCCTCGGCCAGCTCCATGCCCATGCCGATGGCCTGGCTGCCCTGGCCGGGGAAAAGGAAGGCTAGGCTCACGCGCCGTCTCCTCTAGGTGCTTCGGCGCGGAGGGTTAGGGGAAAGCGCCGGGAGCGGCAAGCCGGGCGAGCGCGTGGCCCCTGACCGCTTGACCCGACACTATGTATGTTTTACCAGACATACTGTCTTGTGGAGCATACTCATGATCCGTATCCTGCTCGTCCTGGCCATCAGCTTCGCAGCCGCCTGGGCCCTGACGCTGGACAGCATCGACTGGCCCCTGCGCCCCGGCCTGATGGGCGCCGTGCTGCTCGTCGCGGCGGCGCTGGGGGCCCGGGCGTGGTGGGAGCGGCGTCGCGCAACGGTGGGCGACGAGCCGGGCGGGCCCGAGCGCGACGCCTGGCACGCCCTGGTCGGCTATGCGGCGATCAGCGGGCACATGCTGGGGGCGCTGAGCAAGCGGGTGGACCTGCACCTGGGCGCCGGGAACAGCCTGGCCACCGACACCTGGACCATCATCGCCGGCTCCATCGTCGCCTACCTCATCGTACGCTCGACCGACCGAACCCGCGACGAGCGGGACAAGGCCTTCCACGCGCGCGGCGACATCGCGGGCTACACCACGCTCGGCGTGCTGATCTTCGCCTTCGCCCTCTACCTGGCTTTCGTTCCGCCGCCCGGGCTCGACGGGTTCACGCACTTCTACATCGCCAACTTCCTGATCGCGCTGATCGTCCTGTCGGAAGTGATCAAGCAGCTCGCCCGCCTGCTGGCCTACGCCCGCGACCGAAAGGAAGCCGCCGGATGAGCGGACCCTCTCCCATCGGCAACCACCTGCGGCGGCTGCGCTTCGACCACGGCGAGATGACCCAGGAGCAGCTGGCCAGGGCCTGCGGCATCACCCGCCAGACCATCGTCGCCCTGGAGGGGGGCCGCTACGCCCCCTCGCTCGAACTGGCCATGCGCCTGGCCCACGTGTTCGGGCGCGGCGTGGACGACGTCTTCTTCTGGACCGACCCGCCGGCCCCGCCGGCGAAATCCTGAACCCGCTCGAGCAAAAGGCTCCCACATGCAACGACCCACCTTGTTCGCCGCGGCCCTCGCGGCGTCCCTGGCCGCCTGCGGCCTGGTCCACGCCCAGACGCTCGACGTCTACCGTGCGCCCGACGCCCCGCTCGGCGACCCGGGGACCGTGACGGTGCACGATTTGCAACCGGGGCAGACGGTGGAACTGGTGGCCGAGCGACGCTTCGGCCAGCCGGCGGCCGTGTTCCGCGCCTCGGCCCGCTTCCGCGCCGACGGGTCCGGGCGGGTGGACGTCTCGAGACTGGCGCCCGTCAGCGGCAGCTACGAGGGTGTGGACCGCGCCGGCCTGTTCTGGTCCATGACGGCGACGCAGACGCCGACGCCTGCGGACTGGAAGACCGGCGAGGTCCGCGTGTCCGCTCTCGTGGACGGAAAGCGGGTGGCCGAGACCCTCGTCAGTGTCCGCGCCTATCGGCCCGACGTGGTCAGCCGCGACATCCCGGGCTTTCCCGCCGCCACTCTCGCCAGCCTCCCCGGAGGCGAGCCGCGGCCCGTGCTGGTCGTGCTGCACGGTGCGGAGGGCGGGACCGGGGCGGGCCGACGCTGGTCATCGGTGCTGGCGTCCCAGGGCTATGCGGTCGTGTCCCTGCCCTACTACTCGCCCGACTGGGGCATGGCGCCCAAGGAGATTCCGGAACTGCCCGGCAGCTTCCTCGACATCCGCATCGACCAACTGGCCGATCTGCGCGCCTGGCTGGCGACCCAGCCGGACGTCGACGCGGCGCGCATCGGCCTGTTCGGCGGCTCCAAGGGCGCCGAGTTCGCCCTCATCGCCGCCAGCAAGTACCCCTGGATCAAGGCCGTCGTCGCCTATGCGCCCAGCGACGTGGTGTGGGAGGGGTGGGGCCTGGAGGTGGTCGAGGCCGAGGGCGCGCGCTCGTCCTTCTCGTTCGAGGGCAACCCCCTGCCCTTCATGCCCTACAAGGGGTTCGTCGAGGCGCTGGTGGCGGGCCCGACGGCCGACCTGCTCAAGGTCCACAACGACGGCCGCGCCGGGCATCCGGATCGGGAGGCCGCCGCCCGCATCCGTGTCGAGGACTATCGCGGGGCGCTGATGATCGTGGCCGGCGATGCAGACGGTCTGTGGGCGTCCGGGCAGATGGCGCGCAACATCGTCGCCAGCCGCAAGGCCGCGGGGCTGCCGACCACCGCGCTGATCTATGCGGACGCCGGCCATGACCTGGCCGGCGACGGCTTCTACCCGACCGCGCCGGACACGGTGCGCGGAAAGGGCTCGGCCCGGGCCAACGCCCACGCCCAAGCCGATAGCTGGCTGAAGATGCTCGGGTTCCTGAAGGCGGCGTTGAAGCCCTGATCCATCCAGCTTGACCAGGGCCAACTGTTGCATATACACGCCTTGCATATGCAACAGAGCTCCGCCGCACCCTGCATCTGCTTCCGCGTCCGCCGCGCCTCCCGCGCCCTGACGCGGCTGTACGACGAGGCTCTCGCGCCGGCGGGGCTGACGGTGACCCAGTTCTCGATCCTGCGGAACAGCGAGCGACTGGACGGCCCCACGCTGAGCCAGCTGGCCGAGTACACCGGCCACGAGCGCAGCGCCCTGTGGCGCACGGTCCAGCCCCTGGCGCGCCAGGGATTGCTGACCATGGAGGCCGGCAAGGACGAGCGCACCCGCCGCCTGCGGGTCACCGACGCCGGCCGCGAGGCCATGGCGCGCGGCGAGCCGCACTGGCGCGAGACCCAGGCCAAGGTGGAATCGCGCCTGGGCGAAGAGGACCAGCGCCGGCTGGTCGCCCTGCTGAAGGAGATCGAAGCCCTTGTCCCCTGAAGCCGCTGCGGCCCGGCCGCCCATCTCCTCCACCGCCTGGCGCACCATCATCTGCGCCGCCCTGATCGTCACCGTGGCCATGGGCGTGCGCCAGGCCTTCGGGCTGTTCATGCGGCCCGTGAGCATGGACCTGGACGTCGGCCGCCAGACGTTCGGCATGGCCATCGCCATCTCCAACCTGGTGTTCGGCCTGGCCCAGCCCTTCGTCGGCGCCTGGGCAGACCGGCGCGGCAGCGGCAACATCGTCTTCGTGGGCACCATCGTCTACGTCGCCGGCCTGCTGCTCACGACCCTGGTCAGCGGCCCGATAGGCCTGAACCTGACCTTCGGCTTCCTGGTCGGCTTGGCCCTGTCGGGCACCACCTTCGTGGTGGTGCTGGGCGCCGTGGGCCGGCGCGTGCCCGCCGAGCGGCGCAGCATGGCCTTCGGCATCGTCACCGCTGGCGGATCGCTCGGCCAGTTCCTGGTGGTGCCGGCGGCGCAGGGGGCGCTGTCGGCCCTGGACTGGAAGGGCGCC
>DASPLM010000132.1:0-2389 GCA_035627575.1 Caulobacteraceae bacterium
GATGGCCGGGTCGAACTTGGTGCGGAAGAGGTCGAGGATCAGCCGGGTGACGCCGGGGTGGGCCGAGAGCGCCGCCTCCTGCGCCCGCTGCGACGGATCGAGGCCGGACTGCTGGCGGTAGCGGCAGAGCGCGCGGATCAGGGCGGCCTCGCGCCAGCCGACGCTGAGCTCCAGCACGAGCCGGTTGAAGCCGTCGCTCTCGGTCAGGCCGTTCCACACCGCCTCGAAGGCGGCCTCGAACGGCGCCTTGACCGCGTCGAAGCTGAGGTCGGCGCCGCGGGGGTCCTCGACCAGGAACTCGTGGATCCACACCGCCGCCTCGGCGTCGGCCGGGCGCACCGGGAAGCTGTATTCCTCCAGCGCCTTCAGGCCCATGTTCTCGAGGATCGGCACCACCTCGGCCAGCGGCACCGACTCGCCGCGCCGATACAGCTTCAGGCGGAATTGCAGGCTGGTGTCGGCGGGGGTGCGGAAGGCGCGCACCCGGACCTTCTCGCCGTCGACGCCGGTGACGGCGTCGAGGTCGGTCAGGGACTCCTCGACCGCATAGCGTTCCCGGTAGGCCAGGGGGAAGGCCTCGGCCCAGCCGCTGGTCAGCGCGCCCAGCTGCTGGTCGGAGACGCCCTGTCGCTGCGCCGCGGCGGCGAAGCGCTCGGCCCAGGTGCGGGCGGTCTCGGCCACGTGCTGCTCGACCTCGGCCTCGTCGGGCTCGAGGTGCGCGCCGGGCGTCATGCCGATGATGTAGTGGACGCGCACCAGGGGGGCGTCGGACAGCTGCGGGTACCAGGCCGAGACGTGGCCGCCCCAGGCCTCGGCCAGGATCTTGCCCGCGCGCTCGCGCACGCCCGGGTCGTAGCGTTCCCGGGGCACGAACAGCAGCACCGACACGAAGCGGTCGAACGGGTCGCGGCGGGTGAACAGCTTCACCCGCGGGCGGTCGTACAGGTGGGTGATGCCGAGCGCGAAGCGCAGCAGCTCGTCCTCGGTGATCTGGAAGAGTTCGTCTCGGGGATAATTCTCGACGATGTTGCGCAGCCGCTTTTCGCTGTGGCTGCCGGGCGCCTTGGCGGCGCGGCGCAGGGCGCCTTCCACCTTGCGGCGGATCAGCGGCACGCCCGAGGCGGTGAGGTCGTAGGCCTCCGCCGTGAACAGGCCGACGAAGCGGTACTCGCCGGTGGGCCGGCCCTCGGCGTCGAAGCGCTTCACCCCGACGTAGTCCATCTTCACCCGGCGGTGCACGCGCGAGCGCAGGTTCGCCTTGGCCACGGTGACCGGCTCGCCGAGGTCCAGCTGGCGCTGGATCTGGCGGGTGAGGACCGCCGGCTCGCTGGACTTGCGCAGCACGGTGCGGTCGGCGTCCCGCAGCACGCCCAGGCCGTGGCCGGACTGGCACAGGGGCGCCTCGGCCGAATAGGCGCCGTCGGCGCCGCGGGGGTAGTCGTACTCGCGGGCGCCGAGGAAGACGAAGTGACCGCCCTCCAGCCAGCGGAGGAAGGCGACGCTCTCGCTCAGCAGGTCGGGCGCGACCCCGGCGACGCCCCGCTCCAGGGCGGCGATGGCGTCCTGCATGGTCTGTTCCATGGCGTCGAAGTCGGCGACCGCCATGTGCACGTCCCGCAGGGTGGCCTCGATCTCGGCCTTGATCTGCTCGCGCCGGGCCTCGCCCACGGAGTCGAGCACCACAAGGATGGTGCTCTCGCGCTGGCTGTCGCCCTGCGGACGCCGCAGGCCCTCGCCGAAGCGCTCGAGCGAGAGCACCGGGTGGAACATGGCGCGGACGGAGACGCCCTGATCCCCCAGCTCGCCCATCACGCTGTCCACCAGGAACGGCGCGTCGTCCTGGATGATCTCCAGGATGTCGTAGTTCAGCGCCTTGCCGTCGGCGGCGGCTCCGGCGCGGAAGCGGATCAGGGGGCCGGACCCGCCGGGGCGCACCTCGCCGAAGCGCCAGAACTCGGCCAGCACGGCGGCGAAGTCTTCCGGGCTCAGTTCCGGGGTTTCGTCGGCGACGTAGTCTTCCAGCGCCTGCTCGAGGAAGGTCGTCTCCAGCCGGTCCAGCTCCGCCGGGCCGGGCCGGCCAAGCTGGCGGGCGAAGGCCTTCTTGAGCGTGTCGATGGTGAGGGTTTGAACGCCGGCACCGTCCATGACGAGACTTTTCCCTGGTCTTTGTCTTCTTGAATTTCCGGGGCAGCCTAGACCGCTGGCGGCGCCGATCAACTGTGCCGAGGCGATAGGCGATATGGCGCGGAAAGAGAAGGGCGGGCGGGGAAAAGGGGCCCTGAAACGAAAACCGCCGGAAGCGGGGGGAGCTTCCGGCGGTTCGCGTTCGGCGCCTGCCCGAGGGGGGGAGGGAGGCAGGGCCTTGATCTGACGCCCGCCGTGCTGGGGG
>DASPLM010000133.1:0-4999 GCA_035627575.1 Caulobacteraceae bacterium
TGGCCCGTGGCGTTGCCCAGGTTCACCAGCCGGCCTTCCGACAGGACGATGATCTTCTTGCCGTCCGGGAACTCGACGTGGTGCACCTGCGGCTTGATCTCGTCCCACTTGTAGTTGCGCAGGGCGCCGATCTGGATCTCGGAATCGAAGTGGCCGATGTTGGCGACGATGGCGTTGTTCTTCATCCGCCGCATGTGATCGACGGTGAGCACGTCCTTGTTGCCCGTGGCGGTGACGAAGATGTCGGCCTTGTCGGCCACATCGTCCATGTGGACGACCTCATAGCCTTCCATGGCCGCCTGCAGGGCGCAGATCGGGTCGACCTCGGTGACCACCACGCGGGCGCCGCCGTTGCGCAGGCTCGCCGCCGAGCCCTTGCCGACGTCGCCGTAGCCCATGACCACGGCCACCTTGCCGGCCAGCATCACGTCGGTGCCGCGGCGGATGGCGTCGACCAGGCTCTCGCGGCAGCCGTAGAGGTTGTCGAACTTGGACTTGGTGACGCTGTCGTTGACGTTGATGGCGGGGAACGGCAGCTCGCCGCGCTCGGCCATCTGGTACAGGCGGTGCACGCCGGTGGTGGTCTCTTCCGACACGCCCTTGATGGCGTCGCGGATGGCCGAATAGAAGCCCGGCTTGTCGGCCAGGTAGCGCTTCATGACGGCGAAGAGGGCTTCTTCCTCGTCGTTCTGCGGGTTGTTGAGGATCGACGGGTCCTGCTCGGCCTTGGGGCCCAGCACGCACAGCAGGGTGGCGTCGCCGCCGTCGTCCAGGATCAGGTTCGGGTAGCCGCCGTCGGCCCACTCGAAGATCTTGTGGGCGTATTCCCAGTACTCGTAGAGGGTCTCGCCCTTGACGGCGAAGACGGGCGTGCCGGCGTCGGCGATGGCGGCCGCGGCGTGGTCCTGGGTCGAGAAGATGTTGCACGAGGCCCAGCGGACCTCGGCGCCGAGCGCTTCCAGCGTCTGGATCAGCACCGCGGTCTGGATCGTCATGTGCAGCGAGCCGGCGATGCGCGCGCCCTTCAGCGGCTGCGACGGGCCGTACTCCTCGCGGGTGGCCATCAGGCCGGGCATCTCGGTCTCGGCGATGGCGATCTCCTTCTGGCCCCAGGGAGCGAGGGAGATGTCCTTGACGATGTAGTCGGCCATGGCGGGTGTCCTTGGAGCGGCGGCGCTGTGGGCGCGGAGTTGGGAGGTCGGCGCTCCTATAGACGCTCCGGAGGGGGATATAAAGATATCTTTATATGATCGATCCGCGCCGCCCGGCTGAGGATTGATCAGGGCGGCGGATCAGCGGGCAATCTCCCTGAGAGCAGGCGAGCGGGCGACGATGCGGCAGGGTGCGAGGAAGGGGCAAGGAACGACGTCAGGAATCCTTGTTTCGGACGCTGGAATTCCCTGTTCCGCACGCCCGGAAATTCCCTGTTATCGTCGAAATTCCCCAGCATTTTCAGTTGCGGCCTGTTTGGCGGGGCGCGGAACAGGGAAAAGAGGCTTAGCCGATCGGCCATCGGGCGGTTCAGCGGGCTCGCCCGTGCCGTTTACCCGGCGGCAAACCCCGCTAGCATGGCCCCGCACCTGGGGAGGTTCCGCATGAAGCCGTCTGTCCGCACCACCGTCGGCGCCGTAGCGCTCGCCGCCGCAATCGGCGCGCTGTCGCTGGGCGTCGCCTCGGCCCAGCCCAGGCCGGACGAGGTGCTGGTCATCCACGCCGGCCGCCTGCTGGACCGGCCCGGCCAGGCGCCGCGCGGCGCCTCCACCGTCATCGTCCGCAACGGCAAGATCGAAGCGGTGCGCGACGGCCATGTCGATCCGGCCTCGATCCCCGGCGCGCGACTGGTGGACCTGAAGGACCGCTTCGTCCTGCCCGGACTGATCGACAGCCACGTGCACCTGGAGTCCGACCGGGCGGGGATCGAGGGGCAGCTGGCCGACGTCACCGACAGCGCGCCGGCCCGCGCCTATGAGACGGCGGTGAACGCGCGGAAGACGCTGGACGCCGGCTTCACCACCGTCCGGAACCTCGGCGACGGCACGGGCTCGACCCTGGCGCTGCGCGACGCGGTGGCCCGGGGCGACATGCCGGGGCCGCGCATCGTCGACGCCGGCCGCTCCATCTCGACCACGTCCGGCCACATGGACGGAACGCTGGGTTACGAGGAGCATCTGCACTCGGCCATCGGCCAGGAGAACCTGTGCGACGGCGCCGACGCCTGCCGCCGCGCCGTGCGCCTGCAGATCCGGCGCGGCGTCGACGTGATCAAGATCGCGACCACCGGTGGCGTGAACAGCCGCATCGGCGCAGGCCTGGGCCAGCAGATGTTCGACGACGAGGCCAAGGCGATCGTCGAGACCGCCCACCTCTACGGCAAGAAGGTCGCCGTCCACGCCCACGGCGCCGACGGCGTCAAGACCGCGCTGCGGGCCGGCGCCGACTCCATCGAGCACGGCACCCTGATGGACGACGAGGACATCAAGCTGTTCGTGAAGACGGGCGCCTACTACGTGCCGACCCTCTCGACGGTGAACGGCTACCTGGAGCGGATCGCGCGCGACCCCAACGCCTATCCGCCTGCGGTGCGGGCCAAGATCGACTGGCGCATCTCGATCACCGGCAAGGCGCTGCAGCGGGCCTTCCCGCGGGGGGTGAAGATCGCCTTCGGCACCGACGCCGGCGTGTCCAAGCACGGCCGCAACGCGGACGAGTTCGAACTGATGGTGAAGTACGGCATGAGCCCGATGGACGCCATCAAGGCCGCCACCGTGAACGCCGCCGACCTGCTCGGCCTGTCGCAGGAGATCGGCACGATCGAGCCCGGCAAGCGCGCCGACATCGTCGCCGTGGCGGGGGACCCGCTGGCCGACGTGACGGTGCTGAAGCGGATCAGCTTCGTGATGACCAACGGACGGGTGTGGAGGGAGTAAGCTTCTCCTCCCCTGCCTGCGGCAGCAGGCGGGGGAGGTGGCGGCGAAGCTGACGGAGGGGGCAAACCGACGCGCAGGGTTCTGAGGTAGGGCGCAAGGCCCGCGCCCCTCCGGCGCTCCGCGCCACCTCCCCCGTTCGCTGCCCTCAGACGGGAGGGGAGATCACCCCCCGCTCATCCGTCGCGCGCAGGCCGCCCGCGTCTCCTCGTCCATCGCCGGCGCCAGGACCACCGTCTGCAGGGTCATGTCCGGGCCTTCACCCACGGGCATGAAGCGGAAGAGCTGCTCCTTGCCGTCCACCTCGACCCGCAGGCCGTACTCCACCTGCGAGTTCCCGACCTCGCCGAAGGCGCGCTTGATGATCTTCATGCCGTTGCGCAGGCCGGCCTTGTAGGCGGGACTGTCGTCCTTCAGGCCGGTGACGATGTTGTCGGCCGCGGTGGTCGCCTCCGGGTCCCAGCCGCGGGCGAAGGGCGGGCGGGTCACGGTCTCGACGCGGGCGCAGGTCCCGAACAGGTCCGCCGGCAGCAGGACGGCCTCGCCGCGGGTGACGTGGCGGGCGACGTCGCCGGAGAGATCGGCGCCGCCGGCCTGCTTCCACGCGGCGAAGAAGTTGTCCGTCGCCAGCACCCATTCGCCCGCCGCGTCCTGCCGCCCCGCCGCCTTCAGCTGCGTCTGGAACACGTCGTCCAGGTCGCGCCGCCCGCCGCTGAGCGTGCGCAGGCGGTGGTCCCAGACGTGGGCGATCAGCATGCCGCGGCGGTAGGGCAGCTTGCTTAGGTCATAGCTCTTCCAGAAGCCGGTCCGGATCTCCTCGTTGGTGGCGAGGCGGGCGGGCGATTCCGCGTAGGCCTTCAGCTCCTCGTTGAGGTGCTCGACAAAGTCCTCCAGCGACCACACGCCCGAGCGCAGCAGCACGCGGTGAGTCAGGAAGTCGGTGAAGCCCTCGCTGAACCAGTAGCCCAGGGCCTCGTCGTCACCCTTGGGCATGCGGCCGAGCATGCGGGGATTGAAGGTGTGCATGTGCTCGTGGGCCAGCAGGTAGCTCATCGAGGCGATGGGCGAGTTGGTGCCGGCGTACAGCGAGAAGCCGTCGTCGCGGCCGGTCCCGCCGACCGAGACCCAGTCCTTGCTCGGAGCGATCATGGGCGCCAGCGCCACGAAGTAGCTCTCGCCGGGCGACTTCCAGTAGCCCCGCTCGGCGTCGATGACCCGGCCCATCAGCTCGCCGAGTTCCTCGGGCTTGAAGGTCCAGTCGCGGCCGATGATGGCGATGCGGAACTCGGCGCCGGCGGCGCGGCGGGTGACGACGGTCAGGTCGGGCGCGCCGACCATGACGCTCTCGACGATGTCGCCGAGCGTGGTCCTGCGGCCCTTCGAGGCGTGGTCCAGGTCCGACGCGACCGTCCAGCCGGCCGGCACGTCGGCCCAGCGGAAATCGGCCAGGCGGCTCTCGTCGCCTTCCGGCGAGGCGAAGACGGCGTTGCCGAGCACCGAGAACCAGCGCGGGCGGATGATCGGGCGATAGGGGTTCTCGTTGCCGACCTTGGGATCCTCGTCGAAGGCCGTGGTCACGCGGTAGCGGACGGTGATGCGGGCGCCCGGCGCATGGGTCAGCACCCGGCTGGCGGGGTTCGGCGTCGTGGCCTCGGCCCCTTCGACCCGCAGGTTCTCCAGATGGCGCCAGTACTCGACCTCGCCCGCCCATCGGTCGGGAAGGGACAGGGTGGTCTCGCCGTCGGCATCGCCGCGGAAGGACAGGTTGACGTCCAGCCCCTTCAGCACGCCGTCTTCGACCACCGGGGTCGCGGTGTAGGCGACGGTCTGGTCGCTGGGCGAGGGGGCGGCGGCGGCCAGGAACAGGGCGGCCAGTGCCGCCAGAACGGCGTTCGCTTTCATGCGCCAAGCGATAGCGAAGCCTGGCCGCAGGGACGAGTTAAATGGCGGTAAGCTGTTCTAGAGGCCGCCCATGCGGCGGGCGCAGGCGGCGCGCTTCGCCTCGTCGAGGTCCTGCGCCAGCACCACTTCCTGAACGGCCACGGTGCGGCCGGCCGGACGGTAGCGGATCTGCT
>DASPLM010000134.1:0-4831 GCA_035627575.1 Caulobacteraceae bacterium
CAGGGCACCCTTGCCGAGCGCATCCGCGCGGGCGGCGCGGGCATCCCCGCCTTCTTCACCGCCACCGGCTACGGAACCCTCGTCGCCGAGGGCAAGGAGACCCGCGAGTTCGGCGGCCGCCACTACGTCATGGAAACCGGCCTTGTGGCCGACCTGTCCATCGTGAAGGCCTGGAAGGCCGACGAGCGCGGCAACCTGGTGTTCCGCAAGACCGCCCGCAACTTCAACCCGATGATGGCGACCGCCGGCAAGGTGACCGTGGTCGAGGTCGAGGAGATCGTGCCGGTCGGCGCGCTCGATCCCGACCAGGTCCATACCCCGGGGATCTACGTGGACCGCATCGTCAAGTCGTCGTTCGAGAAGCGCATCGAGCAGCGCACCGTGCGCAAGAAGGAGACCGCGTAATGGCCTGGACCCGCGACCAGCTCGCCGAGCGCGCCTCCAAGGAACTGCAGGACGGCTTCTACGTGAACCTTGGGATCGGCATCCCCACGCTCGTGGCCAACTACATCCCGGCCGGCATGACCGTGACCCTGCAGTCCGAGAACGGCATGCTGGGGATGGGCCCCTTCCCCATCGAGGGTGAGGAGGACGCCGACCTGATCAACGCCGGCAAGCAGACCATCACCGAACTGCCGGAGACGGCCTATTTCTCGTCGGCCGACAGCTTCGCCATGATCCGCGGCGGGCACATCAACCTGTCCATCCTGGGCGCGATGGAAGTGGCCGAGAACGGTGACATCGCCAACTGGATGATCCCGGGCAAGCTGGTGAAGGGCATGGGCGGCGCCATGGACCTGGTCGCCGGCGTGCAGCGCGTGGTCGTGGTCATGGAGCACGCCAACAAGCACGGCCAGTCCAAGGTGCTGAAGGCCTGCACCCTGCCGCTGACCGGCACGGGCGTGGTCGACCGCATCATCACCGACCTAGCCGTGTTCGACGTCAAGCCGGACGGCGCCGGGCTCGAACTGATCGAACTGGCGCCCGGCGTCGATCTGGACGAGGTGCGCGGCAAGACGGAAGCGAGCTTCACGGTTTCCGAAAAGTTGCGTTCTTTGGCATAATGCCGCCTCCTTGAGGGGGAGCCGCCCAGCAGAGGCGGCCGGAGGGCGGTAATGTCGGTGGGTGTCCTGGGACGAACGATCGCGGCGCCGGCGGCGGACGCCGCCCGCGTGGCGGCGATCCGCAACAATCTGGACCTGAACGACGCCGGCGAGATCGCCGCGTTCGGCGAGCGCGCCTGCCGCGACGTGGCGGCCAGCGTCGAACGCATCGCTGTCGAGGTTCGCAACGGCGATCTGGCCGAGGCCCTGGACGTGCTGGCCAAGGCGCGCGAGGCGATCTCGCGGCTCGATCCGTCCGAGCTGGAGCCCCGGGGGGGGCTCGACAGCCTGTTCAACGGGCGCACCGCCCGGCTGCATCGCTTCCGCAAGGCGTACGACAGCGCCGGCGCCTCGGTGCAGGCGGACGCCGTCGCCGTCGATGAGCGCCGGCAACAGGTGGAGCGCCGCATCGGCGTGCTGAACGGCCTGCATGAGCACGCCCGGAGCTTCATCCTCGAACTCGACGCCTACCTCGAGGCCGGCCGCCAGCGGCTCGCCGCCGCCCGGGCCGCCGCGCCGGCCGCTGAGGTCGTGACGACCCCCGAGCCCGTATCCGCCGCCGACGACGACGCCCCGCCCGCCGGCGGGGAGCCCGCCGACGGCCCGGCGCCGGTCGCCGACACGGCTCCTGCGCCCGTCGCGCGCGCCCTGCCCGACCCGAGCGCGGTCGAGCGGCTTGAGGCGCGGCTGGAAAGGCTGGAGCAGACCCGGGCCGCCGCGCTGCAGCAGCTGCCGCTGATCCGCGTCGCCCAGAACGCGGACGGCTTCGCCCTGGACGATCTCGCCCTGGGCGCCGCCGCGCTGGTGGAGTGGGGCCGGACCTGGTCCGGACTGATCAACGTCGGCTTCGGACGCGAGCGGAACCGCCATCGCCCGAGCATCCCGCAACTCGCCGAAGCCAAGCTGGCCGTGCTGGAGCAGACCGAGCGCGCGTCGCGCGGCCTGCAGGCGGCGCGCGAACGCCGCCGGGTGGCGGAGGACGGGCTGGCGAAGACGGCGGACGCGGTCCGCGTCTCCTGAGGCTCAGGTTCGCGGCGCCGTGGCATCCGTCCAGGCGACCAGTTGGCCGAGCGCGTCGTTGGTCGCCGCATCGATGGCGGCGACGATGGCGCTCATGCGGTTCTCGCCCGCGGGCCGGCGCACCTCGATCACCTTGTGGTCCAGCACTGTCCGCTCGGGGAAGCGGACCAGGCGCGCGTCGAGGCTGACCACCACCGTGGGCGCCGCCTCGCGGCCGTTCTCGTAGCGGGCCTCGAAGCTGTTCACGTCCACGTCCAGCAGCACCGAGGTCGAGCGCAGTTCGCGCCGCCCGACCAGGCTGACGTTGCGGGCGCTGCGTTCGAAGGCGCGCGTCATGGCCTCGCCGAACATGATCTTGGCCGGAGTGGCCCAGCGGGCGCCGGCGACATAGGCCACCTCGTTGCCGGTCACGGTCAGGATGCGGTCGCTGCCGGCGGCCTCGACGAACTCCAGCGGCACAAGGCCGATGGGCGCCGCGTTGGCGCCCGGCCCCGCGGGTTCGCCCGGGGGCGAGGCGCCGAAGCGGTAGAGCTGCGACGGTTCCGACTTGGGGAACAGCGAGACGCAGCCGCCCAGGGCGATGGCCGCAACGGCGGCGGCGGTCAGGGTGAGGGTTCTCACGGTTGCACCTCGATTTCCTTGGCGGGCGGCTTGGAGATCAGCGCCTGCGGGCTGCTGCGGGCTTCCGACAGCAGGCGGTTCAGAGATTCGGACGCTTCCTGCAGCGAACCGACGGCTTCGGTCAGGGCGGGAAGGCCGGTGGTGGCGAAGTCGGTGGTCGGGCCTTCGAGCTTGCCGACCATGGCGCGCACCTCCCGGGTGGTCGCCTCGATCTCGGCCGAGGCGCGTTCGAGGTTGGCGAGCGCCTTGCGGCCGTCGCCGTCGAGCATGGTGCGGCCGGAGCGGGCCAGTTCCTGGAACTCCCGGGCGGCGGCGCCGGCGTCCTCGATGGCCGTTTCGGTCTTGGCGATCAGCGCCTTGCGGGCCTTCAGCTCGGCCGTCACCTGGTTGACGTTGTCCAGGGTGCCGCTGAAGGCGGCGATATTCTCGTCGCTGAGCACGCGATTGACCCGGTTCAGGGCCTCGACCGCGCTGGCCAGCACCGTGCCCGAGCCCTGCAGCAGTTCCGAGAACGGGCTGGGCTGGCTCTGGATCACCGGGATGGCGTCCTCGGGCAGGCCGGCGCGCAGCAGGGCCGCGTCGGGGCTGCCGGCGGTGATCTGGATGTAGTTCACGCCCGTGATGCCCTGGGGCTCCAGCATGGCGCGGGAGTCCTTCTTGATCGGCACGTCGGCGGTCAGGCGCGTGCGGGCGATCACCTTGTTCGGGTTGTCCTTGTCCAGCTGCAGGTCGGTCACCTCGCCGACCTTGATGCCGTTGAAGTGCACCTCGCCGCCTTCCGACAGGCCGCGCACGGGGCCGAAGAAGACCACGTCGTACTCGTCGAAGTCGCGGTTGAACTGGAACCGGGCCAGCCAGACGACGAACAGGATCAGGCCCAGGAACAGGACCAGGGTGGCCAGGCCGACCGCCGCGTAGTGGGCGTTTCTTTCCATTATCTCGCTCCGGGGGACGCGGCGCGTCCCCGCGGACCCAGGAAGTACTCCTGGATCCAGGGATGGGATGATTTCTCGAGCTCGGAGAGGGGGGCCTTGGCCACCACCTTCTTGTCCGCCAGCACGGCGACCTTGTCGCAGATGGCGTAGAGGCTATCGAGGTCGTGGGTGATCATGTAGACCGTCAACCCCAGGTTGTCGGCCAGGTCCCGGATGAGCTGATCGAAGGCCGCCGCCCCGATGGGGTCGAGACCTGCCGTCGGTTCGTCCAGGAACAGAAGGTCGGGGTCCAGGGCCAGGGCGCGCGCCAGGCCGACGCGCTTGCGCATGCCGCCCGACAGCTCCGCCGGCTTCAGGTCCCCCGCGACGGAGGGCAGGCCGACGAGGGCGATCTTCAGGTCGGCGATCTGGTCCGCCATCTCGGGCGGGATGTTGGTGTGCTCGATCAGCGGCGAGGCGACGTTCTCGCGCACGGTCAGGGACGAGAACAGGGCCCCCTGCTGGAACAGTACGCCCCAGCGACGCTCGACCATGTCGCGCTCCTCGCGCGTCATGGTGGCCGCGTCCTTGCCGAACAGCTTGATCTGGCCGCCGTCCGCCTCGCGCAGGCCGATGATGCTGTTCAGCATCACCGTCTTGCCGGTGCCCGAGCCGCCGACCACGCCCACGACCTCGCCCCGCTCGAGGGTGAAGTCGAGCCCCTCGTGAATCGCCCGGCCTTCGAAGGCGTTGTAGAGCCCCTTCACCTCGATCGGCGGGACCGTGCGGTCGTCCACCGGCTCGGAAGCGGCGCCGTTCTGCGCGTCGCTCACAGGTTCAGCTCCAGGTACAGCATGGCGAAGATGGCATCGATGACGATGATCGCGAAGATCGCCTGCACCACGGCCGAGGTCACGCGCGAGCCCAGGGACTCGACGTCTCCGCCCACCGCCATGCCCTGACGGCAGCCGATGGCGGCGATCACCACGGCGAACACGGGGGCCTTGCTGAGGCCGACCCAGAAGTGCTGAGCCCCCACGTTTTCCTGGATGCGCTGCAGGAAGAAGGCAGGGCTGAGGTCCAGCTTGGCCCAGGCCACCATGGCGCCCCCGAACAGGCCCGACAGGTTGGCGATGAAGGTCAGGGCCGGCAGCATCAGCAGCAGCGCCACGA
>DASPLM010000135.1:0-3942 GCA_035627575.1 Caulobacteraceae bacterium
GCCGTCTCTCCGACGCTGTTCGCGCCGATCGTCGCGGCCATGAAGGCGTCGGGCCTCGCCGGCCCCGGGGCCCGCATCGTGCTGGAAAAGCCGGTCGGCCGCGACCTGCACAGCTTCCGCGAGATCGACCGCACCGTGCGCTCGGCCTTCCCGGAGGAGCGGATCCTCCGCATCGACCACTATCTCGGCAAGGAGACGGTGCAGAACCTGCTCGCCCTGCGTTTCGCCAACGTCCTGTTCGAACCGCTGTGGAACAGCCTGTCGATCGAACACGTGCAGATCACGGTCGCCGAGACCCAGGGCGTCGGCGACCGCTGGCCCTACTACGACGAATACGGCGCCCTGCGCGACATGCTGCAGAACCACATGCTCCAGCTGCTGTGCCTGCTGGCCATGGAGCCGCCGTCGCAGATGGACCCCGAGGCGGTGCGCAACGAGAAGGTCAAGGTGCTGCGCTCCCTGCGCCCAGTGTCTCCGGAGCGGGCGGCGCTGGACACCGTCCGGGGCCAGTACCGCCGGGGCGTGTCCGGCGACGAGTCGGTCACAGGCTACGAGGAGGAGCGCGGCGGGCCGACGGACACCGAGACCTTCGTCGCCATCAAGGCCTACATCGACAACTGGCGCTGGGCGAATACGCCGTTCTACCTGCGCACGGGCAAGCGCATGGCGCGCCGTCGCACCGAGATCGTGGTGCAGTTCAAGCCGGTGCCTCACCTGATCTTCGAGGGCGCGGGTCGCCACGACGTGCTGGCGAATCGGCTGGTGATCGAGCTGCAGCCCGAGGAAGACATCTCGCTGCTGCTCATGAACAAGACGCCCGGGCTGGACCGGCCGATGCGCCTGCAGGCCCTGCCGCTGTCGCTGTCCTGGGGCGCGGCCGGCGAGCGGCCCGGGCGCCGCGGCATCGCCTACGAGCGGCTGCTGCTGGACGCGATGTCCGGTGACTCGACGCTGTTCGTACGGCGCGACGAAGCCGAGGCGGCGTGGGAGTGGGTCGACGGCGTCTCCGCGGCCTGGGCCCAGGCCGCCGCCGCGCCCCGCCCCTACGTCGCCGGGTCCTGGGGCCCGCGGGAGGCATTTGACCTGATCGAGCGAGACGGGCGGGCCTGGCATGGATAGCGGCCTCGTCATCGAAGCGGGCGAGGCGGCCTGGGCGGACCGGGCCTCGGTCCTGCTTGCCCAAGCGCTACAGGCGGCGGTCGAGGAGGGGGGACAGGCCTTGCTGGCCGTGGCCGGCGGGACCACGCCCGCACCGATCCTCCGGCGCCTCGCGCGGCAGCCGATCCCGTGGCGGAGGATCGCCGTCACCCTCACCGATGAGCGGCGCGTCGCCGCGGACGCGCCGGAGAGCAACGAGCGGCTGGTGCGGGAGACCCTGCTGGCCGGCCCCGCCGCAGTCGCCGCCTTTGCCCCGCTCCGGCAGGGGCCGGTCACGCCGCCGCCCGACGCCGTCCTGCTGGGGATGGGCGAGGACGGCCACATCGCCTCCATTTTCCCTGGAGACCCGCAGATGGGCGCCCTCCTCGACACCCGGGCGCAGCCGGCCTGCCTAGCCGTGCCGAAAGGTCATGGCGTGCCGCCGCCGCAGCCGCGGCTCAGCCTCAACCTGGCGGCCCTCGCCGGCGCCGGCCGGATCGTGCTGGCCATCCGCGGCGAAGCCAAACGCCAGCTGTATGCGCGCGCCACGGCCGGCGGGACTCCGGACCTGCCGGTGGCCCGCCTGATGGCGTCGGAGGCGCGGCTCGTGACGGTGTGGAGCGAATGACCGCCATGAACCCCGTCGTCGCCGACGTCACCGCCCGCATCCTCGAACGCAGCCGCGACAGCCGCGCCGATTATCTCGAGCGCATCGCCGCCGCCGGACGCGAGGGGCCGGGCCGGGCCAAGCTGTCCTGCGCCAACTGGGCGCACGCCTTCGCGGCCCAGACCCCCGCCGACAAGCTGCGCGCCCGCGGCGGCGACGCGCCCAACGTCGCCATCGTCACCGCCTACAACGACATGCTGTCGGCGCATCAGCCGTTCGAACGCTTTCCGGAACTGATCCGCGCCGCCGCGCGCGAGATCGGGGCGACCGCCCAGGTGGCCGGAGGGGTCCCGGCCATGTGCGATGGCGTGACCCAGGGACGTCCGGGCATGGAACTGTCCCTCTTCAGCCGCGACGTCATCGCCATGGCCACGGCCGTCGCCCTGACCCACGACGCCTTCGACGCAGCGCTGTGCCTCGGCGTCTGCGACAAGATCGTGCCGGGCCTGTTCATCGGCGCCTTGGCCTTCGGCCACCTGCCGGTGGTCTTCGCGCCCGCCGGCCCCATGCCCTCCGGCATCCCCAATCCTGAGAAGGCGCGGGTCCGCATGCTCTACGCCGAGGGCAAGGTCGGGCGGGAGGCGCTGCTGGAGGCGGAGATCGGCTCCTACCACTCGCCCGGCACCTGCACCTTCTACGGTACGGCGAATTCCAACCAGTTGCTGATGGAACTGATGGGGCTGCACCTGCCCGGCTCCGCCTTCGTGCACCCGGACACGCCGCTGCGCGACGCCCTGACGGCCGAGGCCGCCCGCCAGGCCGTACGGCTGGCCGCCGAGGGGCGCGGCCGCATGGCCCATGTGATAGACGTGAAGGCGGTGGTGAACGGCATCGTCGGCCTGCTGGCCACCGGCGGATCGACCAACCACGCCCTTCACCTCGTGGCGATGGCGCGGGCGGCAGGCGTGCTCGTCGACTGGACCGACATGGACCAGCTGTCGAGGGCGACTCCGCTGCTGGCGCGCATCTATCCGAACGGCGTCGGCGACGTGAACCACTTCCAGGCCGCAGGCGGCATGGCCTTCGTCACGCGCGAACTGCTGCGGGCCGGCCTGGTCCATGGAGACGTGGAGACGGTCGCCGGGGCCGGGCTGCGAGCCTATGCGCAGGAACCCTTCCTGACCAATGACGGGCTGGCCTGGCGAGACGGCGCCTCCGCGACGCTGGACGACACCATCCTGCGCCCGGCCGACGATCCCTTCAGCGCCGAAGGCGGCCTGCGCCTGCTCACCGGCAACCTGGGCCGCTCCGTGATCAAGGTCTCGGCGGTGAAGCCAGAACACCGTGTCGTGGAGGCGCCGGCGGCGGTGTTCGACAGCCAGGACGACTTTCTCGCCGCCTTCCGCGCAGGACAGCTGGACCGGGACTTCGTTGCGGTGCTGCGCTTTCAGGGGCCGCGGGCCAACGGCATGCCGGAACTGCACAATCTGAGCCCTTCGCTGGCGGTGCTGCAGGAGCGGGGCTTCAGGGTGGCGCTGGTCACCGACGGACGCATGTCCGGGGCCTCGGGCAAGACGGCCGCGGCCATCCATCTGACGCCCGAGGCGGAGGCCGGCGGCCCCATCGCCCGCCTGCGGGACGGCGACCTGATTCGGCTCGACGCCGAGGCGGGCGTGCTGGAAGCGAGGGTCCCCGACCTGATGGCGCGGGAGCCGGCGCGGCTGGATGTCCGTCCGTTCGGCTTCGGCCGTGAGCTTTTCGGCGCCTTCCGGCTGGGCGTAGGTCCGGCCGAGGCAGGCGCGTCGGTGCTGTTCGCATGACCCTGGCGCTGGTGGGCGACATCGGCGGCACCAACGCCCGCTTCGCCATCGCCGACGTGGCCGAAGACCTGCCGCGGGTCGGGGCGCCGCGCCTCTTCCGGGTCGCGGACCAGCCCGACCCTTCAGAGGCGATCGAAGCGGTGCTCGCCGATGCTCCCGAGCGCCCCACAGTCGCCGTGCTGGCGGTCGCTGGCCCCGTCGGGGGTGGCGCGGTGCGTCTCACCAACGCCGGCTGGTCCCTGTCGGAAGCCGGGCTGCGCGCCCACGGGATGGATCAGGCGAAGCTGATCAACGACTTCGCGGCCCAGGCCTGGGCCGCCCCCCTGCTGGACGATGGCGACCGCCGGTCGCTCGGCGGCCCTGCGGCCGGCGCGACCG
>DASPLM010000136.1:0-8507 GCA_035627575.1 Caulobacteraceae bacterium
GCCTGGATCCCGGCGCCGCCGCCGGAGTCCGACCCCGCGACGATCAGCACCCGCCCCCGGAAAGGCCGGTCCACGATGTCGGTCTTGTCCTCGATCATGGCGCGACGCATAGCGGGCGGCGCGGCGCTGGGCTAGGCTGAGCCGCAGGAGGACGGAATGACGCTGACCTGGGATAACGCCGCCGAGGAACTCGTGGGCAAGACGATCGTGGTGGAGATCCAGCACTACGACGCGAACAACGTCTTTCAGCGGCACGAGCACGCTTGGGGCGTCTGCAAGCTGGCGGACGAGAAGAAGGGCGTGCAGATCCACCTCAAGGGCCGCACCTTCCACAACAAGCTGATGATCCTGCCGCCCAAGCTGACCAGCTTCACAAAGCCGCCGGTCCTGCCGGGCGACTACACGCTGGCCGGCACCGGCGAGCAGGTCACCGATCCCGACTGGTTCGCGACCTGGAGCCTCATCGCCAAGCCGGACGCCAAGGCGACGCCGGGCAGCGGCCCGCGGGGCTAGCCCAGCCGCGCCCGCACCGCCAGCGCCTGCACCGTCTCGCGCACGTCGTGCACGCGCACGGCGGCGACGCCGTGTTCGGCCCCGAACAGCGCCAAGGCCAGCGAACCGCCCAGGCGGTCGGTCGCCTGCTCCGCCAGCGGATCGATCGCCTGCACCATGCGCTTGCGGCTGACGCCCAGCAGCAGCGGAAAGCCCAGCGCCGCCAGCCGGTCCAGGTTCCGCAGCAGGGCCAGGTTGTGCTCCAGCGTCTTGCCGAAGCCGATGCCGGGATCGAGCCAGATCTTCTCCCGCACGACCCCCGCGCGCATCGCCGCCTCCGCCCGCTCCGACAGGTAGACCGCCACCTCGCTGACGACGTCCTCGTAGTGCGGGTTGGCCTGCATCGTCCCGGGTTCGCCCTGCATGTGCATGAGCACCACCTCGCAGCCGAGACCGGCGGCGGTCGCCAGGCCGTCGGGCGCAAAGGTCAGGGCGGTGACGTCGTTCCAGATGGTCGCGCCGGCCTCGACCGCGGCGCGGGCGACCGCGGGTTTCATGGTGTCGATGGAGATGGGGCCGTTCCACTCCGCCCGGATCGCCGCAATCACCCGGGCGGTGCGGACGATCTCGTCGTGTTCCGAGACCGGCGCGGCGCCGGGCCGGGTGCTCTCGCCGCCGATGTCGAGCATGTCGGCCCCGTCGGCGATGAGCCGCCGCGCGTGCGCCACCGCCGCCGCCGGATCGAGGAACCGCCCTCCGTCGGAGAAGCTGTCCGGCGTGACGTTGACGACGCCCATGACGCGGGGACGGGGGTGGCGCATGCGGCGAGCCTTAGCGCGCTTCCCGGGGGCTTGCGAGAGCGGCTCACGCTTCGTCCCCCCGTCCTGAGGTCGGGGGCTTGCGGATACCGAGCGGAGCGGAGGTCGATCCGCAAGGCGGCGGGGTTACGGGCGGTGGTGAGTTCCGCGCCAAGGCCGCGTGGCCGGATAATCCCTCACCCCTCACGCAAGGACCTCCGGCTTCGCCTCCGGTGCGTGAGCCTCCCCTCTCCCGGAGGGAGAGGGGAAAGAAAAAGGCGGACCCTGCGGTCCGCCTTTCCAACTCAACGCCCGGCCGAGCCTTACGCCGGCATCGGCATGGCGCCCGGGGGCATCTTCGGTTCCGGCTTGGCCACCGGGGTGACCGGAACCGAGACGGCGGGGCCGGACGGCGGGGGTTCCACCGTATCCTCGCGGTTCGGGCGGATGCCCTTGTCCAGCAGGTCCTTGATCTCGTCGCCCGAGAGGGTCTCGAACTCGAGCAGGGCCTGGGCGAGGGTCTCCAGCTGGTCGCGCTTCTCGGTGAGCAGCCGGCGGGCTTCCTCCCAGCCTTCCTGCACCAGGCGCTTGACCTCCTGGTCGATGATGCGGGCGGTCTCTTCCGAGACGTTCTGGGTCCGCGCCACCGAGTGGCCGAGGAAGACCTCGTCCTGGTTGTCGCCGTAGGCGACGACGCCGAGCTTCTTGGAGAAGCCCCAGCGGGTCACCATGGCGCGGGCCAGCTTGGTCGCCTGCTCGATGTCGGAGCTGGCGCCGGAGGTGACGTTGTCCTCGCCGAAGACCAGTTCTTCCGCCACCCGGCCGCCCATCATGATGGCCAGGCGCGAGATCATCTGCTGGTACTTCATCGAGTACCGGTCGCCCTCGGGCAGCTGCATCACCATGCCCAGCGCGCGGCCGCGGGGGATGATGGTCGCCTTGTGCACCGGGTCGGCCATGGGCACGCACAGCGCCACCAGGGCGTGGCCGCCCTCGTGATAGGCGGTCAGCTTCTTCTCTTCGTCGTTCATGGCCATGGACTTGCGCTCGGCGCCCATCAGCACCTTGTCCTTGGCGTCCTCGAAGTCGCGCATGGTGACCATGCGGCGGTTGCGGCGCGCGGCCATCAGGGCGGCCTCGTTGACCAGGTTGGCCAGGTCGGCGCCGGAGAAGCCGGGGGTGCCGCGGGCCAGGACCTTGACGTTGACGTCGGCGGCCAGGGGCACGTTCTTCATGTGCACGCGGATGATCTTCTCGCGGCCGTTCAGGTCGGGGTTGGGCACCACCACCTGGCGGTCGAAGCGGCCGGGACGCAGCAGGGCCGGATCCAGCACGTCGGGACGGTTGGTCGCCGCCACGAGGATGATGCCCTCGTTGGCCTCGAAGCCGTCCATCTCGACCAGCAGCTGGTTCAGGGTCTGCTCGCGCTCGTCGTTGCCGCCGCCGAGACCGGCGCCGCGGTGACGGCCGACCGCGTCGATCTCGTCGATGAAGATGATGCAGGGCGCGTTCTTCTTGGCCTGTTCGAACATGTCGCGCACGCGGCTGGCGCCGACGCCCACGAACATCTCGACGAAGTCCGAGCCGGAGATGGAGAAGAAGGGCACGCCGGCCTCGCCCGCGACGGCCCGCGCCAGCAGGGTCTTACCCGTGCCGGGAGGGCCCACGAGCAGGGCGCCCTTGGGGATCTTGCCGCCCAGGCGCTGGAACTTGGCCGGGTCCTTCAGGAAGTCGACGATCTCGGTCAGCTCTTCCTTGGCCTCGTCCACGCCGGCGACGTCCTCGAAGGTGACGCGGTTCTTGTTCTCGGTCAGCAGGCGGGCCTTCGACTTGCCGAACCCCATGGCGCCGCGGGCGCCGCCCTGCATCTGGCGCATGAAGAAGATCCAGATGCCGACGATCAGCAGGATCGGCAGCAGGGCCATGACCGCGTTCAGCAGCAGCGACGGCCGCGCCGACTTCACCGAGATCTCGGCGCCCGAACGCTGCAGGCGGGCCAGCAGGTCCTCCTGGTTCGTCGGCGTCGCGGTGGTGACCTTGGTCTTGTCCTTGAGCAGGGCCGTGACCTGGTCGCCCTTGATCTCGATGGTGGCGATCTGGCCCTTGTCGGCCTTGGCCAGCAGTTCCGTATAGCTCACCGGCTTGGGCGCACCGCCGGCCGCGCCGACGGCGCCGCCGCCTCCGACCATGGTGTACATGCCCAGCATGACGAGGATGAACACGCCCAGCAGGGCGAAGTTACGCAGGTTCATTCCGGCCTCTATCGCTGCGGGTCGGTGAACCCGCTCAACGCTCCAACATAGGTCGCCGGGGGTTCCGGCGCCACGGACGCTTTCGCCTCATGCGCGATCAAGCCGCAGGCGGCCTGGAAACGCTCCAGCGCCAGCGGACGAACCCGCGCCCTTCTCGTAGCAAGAACCGGGCGAGCCTCGTTGCGCCCGATCAACAGGGGCAGACTTGGCCTGACAAACGGTGAACAAGCCCTGACCGCGTCCCGGTCGGCCGGCGCCAGCATGGCCATCCGGCCGGCCAGCGGGACCACGCTCCAGCCGGGCTCGTCGATGGCGATCTCGAACCGCCCGTCCCAAACCGACACGGTTCCGGGCGGGATCGGAAGGGGCTGCAGGCCGCGGCGGGCGAACTCCCCCGCGTCGCGCACGAAGGCGACCGTGGCGGCGCCGGCGACGATCCGGGCGCCCGCCAGGGTGGCGGCGAAGGCCTCGCCGGCCGCGATGCGCTCCAGCAGCCGCGCGACGCTGTCCGACCGGGGCGGCCGGCCCGTGCCGGCGGCGCAGAGCCAGGCGGCCGCGAGCACACGGCGCGCGGCGTCGGGGTCGGGGTCGGCCGCTACGAGGGATCGCCGGTGCGCCATGAGGCCGCCGCCGGGGATATGACTGTACGCAAGCGCTACCGCGCCTTCTCCCTCCCTCCCGACGGAGGGATGGAGGGCCCCGCGCACCGGAGGCGCGTCAGCGCCGGAGGTCCTTGCACGGGAGGAAGAGTGGTGAGCGGGCGCCAGCCGGTCCTGCGCCAGGGCGCCAGGTGCGCCTGCGACCGGCGCCCTTCCCCCAGCGTGGACCTCCGCTCCGCTCCGGCACGCTGGGACCTCCTTCTCTCTGGAGAGAGAAGGATTGAGCACGGCCCGCGCCCGCGCCCGCGCGGAGCGCAGGTCCGCGTTCGCCGGGTCCTCGATCCAGCGGAGGCCCCGGTCCCGCAGGAACGCCCGCAGCTCCGCCCGGGAGGCTTCGAGCAGCGGTCGCAGCAGGAACACCCCCCGCCCCTCAGGCCAGGCCGGCGACGGGGCCCACTCGCGCAGCGTCCCCAGGGTCGAGCCTTCCACCCTCATCACCTGGCCCTCGGCGACATCGTCGGCGGTGTGGGCCATCAGCAGGACGGAGGCCCCCGCCTCCCGCGCGGCGTCCGCCAGCAGGGCGTGGCGGGCGGCGCGGGCGGCGGCGGCAAGGCCCGCGGCCGGCTTGTCACCGGTCCAGGCCAGCACCTGGGCCCCGGCGCCCAGCGACCGGGCGGTCTCGGCCGCGAAACGGCTCCAGGCGGCGCTGTCGGGCTGGAGGCGGTGATCGACGCTGAGCGCCAGCGCCCGCCGGCCCCGCACCGCGGCCCAGTCGCAGACCAGGGCCAGCAGGGCGATGCTGTCGCCGCCGCCGGAGACGGCGACGCAGACCGGCGCGGCGATCTCGGGGGACAGGCGCCGCTCCAGCGCGGCGAACGCCCGCGCGGTCAGGTCCGTGGGGTGGGGATCGGCGACGGTCGCGGCGGTCAGGCCGCGCACTTCGCCCGGGTCTTGATGGCGGCGGCGCGGTTCTTCGCGTTGGCCGACGACGTCGGGGCGTAGCGCTTGTCGAACTCGGCCACGGCGCCGCAGGCGTCGGCGTTGCGCCCGATGTTGGCCAGCGAGGTGGCCAGCTTCAGGTTCGCCTCGGCCGCCCAGCGGGTCTTGGGCCAGCCCGCCAGCGACAGGCTGTAGGCGCGGGCGGCGAGCGCCGGCTCGTCGCGATTGTAGTAGGCCTCGCCCAGGCGGTAGTGCGCCTCCGGCGTTTGGGACGCGTCCGGGAACTTCTCGATGAAGGCCTCGAAGGCGGCGATCGCCTCGCCGTGGGCGCCGTCGGCGGCCAGCTTGGCGGCGGCGTCGAACTCGGCCTGCGGGTCGGCGGCGGCTTCCGCCGCGGCGGCTACGCCGGCGGCCTCCATGCGGGCGAGGCGCTCTTCCATCTGGCCCAGGCGGGCGCGCAGGGGCTCCAGCTCGTTGCGCGCGGCGACGCCCTCGCGGCGGGCCTGGTCCAGCTCGTAGGAGCTCGTCTCCAGTTGGCCGTTCACGCGCTGCAGCGTCTGCTCCAGATCGACGAGGCGCTGGGTCATCTCGTCGACGCGGGTCTGCAGGGCCACCACCTCGGCGTCCGGCTCGATGATGGTCGGCGGCGCATTGGGGTCGCGATTGGCGCGGGAGAGCTGGTTCTCCAGCTTGCGCACGTTGCGTTCCAGGCGTTCCAGCCGGCGCTTGTCCCACTCGATGGCCGGCGGGGCCTGGGTCTGGGCGACGACGGCGCCGCCGATGGCGGCGATGAACACGGCCGCGCAGGCCGAGGCGATGAGGCGGGTGCGGGTCATGGCGTCAGGCTTCCACCCCTTCGGGGCTTCAATGGGGCAAGCGGGAGCGGCCGGTCGTCGCGACCGGCCGCCCGCCACTCTACACGGTCTGCTTAGCGCGCGCCGCCGGTGATGGCGGTGTGGACGTTGCGGTTCCGCGCCCAGGCTTCCTCGTTCGAGCCCGGGTCGAGCGGACGCTCCTTGCCGTAGGAGATGGTCTCGATGCGCGACGGGTTCACGCCGCGGCTGACCAGGTAGTCGCGCACGGCGTTGGCGCGGCGGCCGCCCAGGGCGAAGTTGTACTCGCGCGTGCCGCGCTCGTCGGCGTTGCCTTCCAGGCGGATGCGCACGTTCGGATAGCGGTTCAGCCACTGGGCCTGGGCGTCCAGCACCGGGCGTGCGTCGCCGCGGATCGCATACTCGTCGAGGTCGAAGTAGACCCGGTCGCCGACATTGATGACGAAGTCCTGCTCCGAGCCGGGGATCGGCGCGGTCGCGCCCTGGTCGATCGGGCCGCTGGGGCCCGCCGGGCCCGGACCTTCGGCAATCGGCCCCGGGCCCGTATCGGGCTGGGGCTTGGGCTTCGAGGCGCAGGCGGCTCCTGACAGCACCAGGGCGGCGGCGGCGGCGCTCAGGAACAGTTTCGTCGGGGTCATCGTCTACCTCCTCAGAGTCGGAACGGTCGGCGGCGGGCGCCGGGTTATCGTCAAGCTAAGCCGTAACCGTAGGCTCGGGTTCCCAATTCTCCAAACAAGATCAGTTCAGCAGCGGGGACCATGCCGGGTCGGAAGCCGAACCCGAGTACGGCACAGGTCGTTCCACCCGGCCGGTCAGATCGACGTACCAGAGGCGCGGGGACACGCCCGGGGCCTCGCGGTGGAACATGATGTAGCGGCCGTTCGGCGCCCAGCTGGGCCCTTCCTCGAAGAAGCTCGAGGTCAGCAGGCGCTCGCCCGAGCCGTCGGGCTTCATCACGCCGATCGAGAAGCGGCCGCCCGTCTGCTTGGTGAAGGCGACCCAGTCGCCGCGCGGGCTCCACACCGGGGTGTGATAGCGGCCGCCGCCGTGGCTGACCCGACGCACGCCCGAGCCGTCCAGGTTCATGACGTAGAGCTGGGGCGAGCCGCCCCGGTCCGAGTTGAAGATGATCTGCCGCCCGTCCGGCGAGAAGGAGGCCGAGGTGTCGATGGCGGGGTCCGTCGTCAGTCGCTGGGACGACCGGTTGCGCAGGTTCATCAGCCAGATGTCGACGTTTCCGTTGCGCTCGACCGAGAAGGCGACCTTCGAGCCGTCATGCGAGAAGCGCGGCGCGAACACGGTGCCGTTGAACTGGCCGAGCGTCTCCTGGCGGCCGGTCTCGATGTTCAGCAGGTAGATGCGGGCGAAGTTGTCGCCCAGGGCCATGTAGGTGACTTCCTGGCTGTTGGAGCTGAAGCGCGGCGTCAGCACCTGGTAGGAGCCGTCGGTCAGGAACTGCGGGTTGGCCCCGTCCTGGTCCATGATGCCGAGCACCTTCTTGCGCTTGCCGCGCGGGCCGCTCTCGGCGACGAAGACGATGCGGGTGTCGAAGTAGCCCTGCTCTCCGGTCAGGCGCTGGTAGATCGCGTCGGCGATCTTGTGGGCGATGCGCCGCCAGTTCTCGGGCGTGGCCGTGTACTGCAGGCCCAGCATCTGCTGCTCGCCGAACACGTCCCACAGGCGGAAGTTGGTGCGCAGCCGGCCGTCGGCGTCGGTCACGCCTGCGCCGTTCACCAGGGCCTGGGCGTTGATGCGCCGCCAGTCGCCGAAGTTCGGCGTCACGCCGACGTCGAGGTTGCGCTCGATGAAGGCGTTGGGGTCGATCGGGTCGAAGTAGCCCGACCGCTCGAGGTCCGCCCGCACCACCTTGGCGATGTCGGCGCCGTGGGGCCCGCCGAAGTCGGCGATGGCGATCGGATAGGGCCGCAGCACGCCCTCGGTCACCTCGCCCTCGATCGCGCCGGACTGCGGCGGCGGCGTCGCCGGCGTCTGGCCGGTCGCGGGGGCCACACCGGCCATCAACAGGGCGAAGATCGCGGCGGCAGGGGCGATCAGGCGCATGCGGAAGTCTCCAGCGTCGAAACGGCTCCGTTTAGAACATGAGCCGGTGATTGGGGCGACCGCGAGGCGGTCAAATGAACGTCAACGGTTGCGGCAGGCCAGTTCACCGTTGAAGCGGATGATGATTTCGCGATTCAGCAGCTCGTCGGGCAGGTTGTCGTAGGGCTCGCCTGCACGCACGGCGCGCACGGCGCGGTCGGCGGCGGCAGTGAACACCCCGCCGGGCTGGCGGTCCAGGACGGTCGGCGCGCCGACCAGCTCGCCGTCGCTGGAGAGGCGGAAACGCACGCGCGGCTTCACGTCGTCCGCGCCGGGCGTGTCGCAGTTGGGCAGCCAGGTCTCGTTCAGCCGACGGATCAGCCCGTCCAGCGCCACCTGGCCCGTCGACGACAGCGGACCCGTCTGCGGCGCGCCCCCTGCCTTCGGCGCGGGATTGGCCGGCGGCTTAACCGGTCGCCGCGCCTTGGCGTCGGACAGGCTGTCGGCGATGGAGCTCGGGTCGAAGGCCGGCGCGTCGCGGCGTTTGGTCGGGGC
>DASPLM010000137.1:0-7696 GCA_035627575.1 Caulobacteraceae bacterium
CGCAGGCGAAGGCGCCGTCGCTCAGGCGGTCGATGACGTGGCGGACCTGCTCCTCGGCGTTCGCCTGGACGTGGCCCATGTAGGCCTCGACCACCTCGCGGCCGAACTCGCCGACCATGCGCGCCAGTTCGTCGGCCCCGCGCGCGCAGGCGGCGGCCTGGGCCTTCAGGTCGGCCAGGTTCTGGTCCGGGTTGCGCGCCGGCCAGTCGCCCGAGGTCAGGAGGGCGCGGGTCTCTACCTCGCGCAGCCGACCGGCGTCGATCAGCAGGAAGTCGTCGATCAGCACGCCCTCGTCCATCACCGTGCGGCTGTTGGGCGGCATGGAGCCCGGTGTGATCCCGCCGATGTCGGCGTGGTGGCCCCGCGCGGCGACGTAGAACGCCGGTTCGGTTTCGCCGTCCAGGAAGACCGGCGTGATCACCGTGATGTCGGGCAGGTGGGTGCCGCCGTTGTAGGGCGCGTTCAGCATGTAGGCGTCGCCGCGCTTCATGCCGCGCCCGTCCCGTCCCCGGCCGCGCGAGCGGCATACCGCCCGGATGCTCTCGCCCATGGAGCCGAGGTGGACGGGGATGTGCGGAGCGTTGGCGATCAGCCCGCCACCCCGGTCGAACAGGGCGCAGGAGAAGTCCAGCCGCTCCTTGATGTTCACCGAATAGGCCGTGTTCTGCAGCGTCTGGCCCATCTGCTCAGCCACGGCCATGAAGCGGCTGTTGAACACCTCCAGCAGCACCGGGTCCGCCTCGGTTCCCACGGCCCGGCGGGCGGGCAGGGGCGTGGTGCGCTCCAGGATCAGGTTGCGCCGGGCATCCACCCGGGTGGTCCAGCCGGGCTCCACCACCACCGTGCCGGTCGCCTCGACGACGATGGCCGGACCCTCGACCACGGCGCCGGGGGACAGGCGCTCGCGGTCGTGGACCGGCGCCGTGTGGTCCTCGCCGGCCATGCGCACGGGCACGAAGGCCAGCGGCTGGTCGGCCCGCAATTCCGCGTGGTCGGCCGGCGCGTCCAGGCGCCCGGGCGCCCGGCCGACGACCTCCACGCTCAGGGCCTCCACCACCAGCGGCCTGCCCTCGGCGACGAAGCCGTAGCGGCGGCGGTGGGCGTCCTCGAAGGCGGCGGCGACCGCGGCCGGGTCGCCCAGCGGGACCTCCAGCGCCGTGTCGACGCCGGCGTACTTCACCTGGGCGCGGCGATGGGCCTCGACGGCGGCGACGGGCACGCCCTGGGCCGCCAGCGCCTCGCGCGCCGTCCGCTCCAGCCGGTCGGCGACCGCGTTCAGGCCGGCGGCGGCGGAGAGCGGCCGCTCCACCGTCTCCTCGCGCACCACCCGCAGGTCGGCCAGGCCCATGCCGTAGGCGGACAGGACTCCCGCCAGCGGGTGGACCATCACCGTAGTCATCCCGAGCGCATCCGCCACCAGGCAGGCGTGCTGGCCGCCGGCGCCGCCGAAGCAGGCCAGGGCGTACCGGGCCACGTCATAGCCGCGCTGGATCGAGATCTGCTTGATGGCCCGGGCCATGTTCTCGACGGCGACGGTGACGAAGCCCTCGGCCATGTCGGGTCCGGTCATGCGCCGGCCGGTCGTGGCCTCGATCTCGGCGGCCAGGGCCGCGAAGCGGCGCTCCACCGCCTCCACGTCCAGCGCCTGGTCGCCCCCTTCGCCGAACACGGCGGGGAAGAACTCCGGGCGCAGCTTGCCCAGCATGACGTTGCAGTCGGTCACCGTCAGCGGACCGCCGCGGCGATAGCTGGCGGGTCCCGGCACGGCCCCGGCCGAGTGCGGCCCGACCCGCATCCGCGCGCCGTCGAAGCTGCAGATCGATCCCCCGCCCGCCGCCACGGTGTGGATGTCCATCATCGGCGCGCGGATGCGCACCCCCGCCACCATCGTCTCGTAGCTGCGCTCGTAGACCCCGGCGAAGTGACTGACGTCGGTGGAGGTGCCGCCCATGTCGAAGCCGATGACGCGGTCGAAGCCGGCCTGGGCCGCGGTGGCCGCCATGCCGACGATGCCGCCGGCGGGTCCCGACAGGATCGCGTCCTTGCCGCGGAAGGCCCGGGCGTCGGTGAGGCCGCCGTTGGACTGCATGAACAGCAGCCGGCCGCTCCCGCCCAGCTCGTCCGCCACCTGGTCGACGTAGCGGCCCAGCACCGGCGACAGGTAGGCGTCGGCCACCGCCGTGTCGCCGCGCCCGATCAGCTTGATCAGGGGCGCGACCTCGTGGCTGACCGAGACCTGGGTGAAGCCGATCTGTCGGGCGAGGGCGGCGACCGCTTGCTCGTGGGCCGTATGGATCCAGCCGTGCATCAGCACGATGGCCACGGCGCGGACGCCGGCGTCGAAAGCCGCCTGCAGGTCGGCGCGGGCGGCGGCCTCATCCAGGGGCGTGACCACCTCGCCGTCCGCCGTCACCCGTTCGATGATCTCGCACACGCGCCCATACAGCGGCTCGGGCAGGACGATGTGACGGTCGAACAGGCGCGGCCGGCTCTGCCAGCCGATGCGCAGCGCGTCGCCCAGCCCCGCCGTGATCGCCAGTACGGTCGGCTCGCCCTTGCGTTCCAGCAGGGCGTTCGTGGCGACGGTGGTGCCCATCTTCACCGCATCCACGCGCGCGTCGGGCTGACCCGCATCGTTCAGGATGGCCCGCACGCCAGCCGTGGCCGCGTCGCGGTAGCGGCCCGGGTTCTCGCTCAGCAGCTTGCGCACGCTCAGCGCGCCGTCCGGCGCGCGGGCGACGATGTCGGTGAAGGTCCCGCCCCGGTCGATCCAGAACTCCCAGCCGGCGGGGTTGGTGCGCGCGTGATCCGTCATCGCCTCCACCCATACTGTCATCCCGGAAGCGGCGCAGCCGTTATCGGGGGCCTCGCGCCGGAAGAGCGACGCCACCCGAGAGCCCGCACCGGCGTAATCGAGCCCGTCTCCCCCTGTTGCGGCAGCAACTGCGGGAGGTGGCGCCGGAGGGGGAGGGCCGGGAGCGCCCGGCGCTGCAACTCTCCCCCTCCGGCCGCTTCGCGTCCACCTCCCCCAGTGCTCCGCACAGGGGGAGACGGGCTACCCCTTCTTCCCCCCCGCCGCCCCCTCGCCTAGAACCGGCCCATGACCGAAGTCCCCTCGCCCATCACCTATTCCGGCTATCTCGCGCTCGACGACCTGCTGGCCTGCCAGCACCCGATCAGCGACAAGCACGACGAGATGCTGTTCGTGGTCATCCACCAGACCAAGGAACTGTGGCTCAAGCAGATCATCCACGAGGTCGCGCTGGCCAAGGCGCTGATCGCGCGGGGCGAGGTGCAGCCGGCCTACAAGTCGCTGGCGCGGGTGTCGCGGATCCAGGCGGTGATGACCCAGTCGTGGGACGTGCTCGCCACCATGACCCCGGCCGACTACCTCAGCTTCCGCGAGGGGTTGGGCACCAGTTCCGGCTTCCAGTCGCACCAGTTCCGCCGCCTCGAGTACCTGCTGGGCCTGAAGGACCACTCGTTCCTCAAGTTCCACGCCGAGCGGCCGCAGGCCCTGGCCGACCTGAAGGCGGCGCTGGAGGAGCCCAGCCTCTATGACCTGGCGCTGCACCGCCTGGCCGCGGCCGGGCTCCCCGTTTCGGACGCGGTGCTGACCCGCGACGTCACCCAGAGCTGGACCACCTCGCCCGAGGTGGAGGCGGCCTGGATCGAGGTCTACCGCAACACCGAGAAGTACTGGGACCTCTACGAACTGGCCGAGAAGCTGGTCGACCTGGACGACGCCCTGCTGACCTGGCGGCACAAGCACGTGGTCACGGTCGAGCGCATCATCGGCATGAAGATGGGCACCGGCGGAACGGCGGGCGTCGGCTACCTGCAGAAGACGCTGGAGCGGCGGGCCTTCCCCGAACTGTGGAGCCTGCGGACCAGCCTCTGACTGCATCCGCGGCGACGGTCTCCCGAGCTCAGAGGAGGGGCGCCACCGCGGCGGCGGCGATGGCGCCGCCCATGGCCAGGTTCATCGCCCGCTCGCCGCGCGGCGAGAAGGACAGGCGGCCGATGCCTGCCCCCGCCCACAGCCAGGCGATGTCGACCGCGAAGATCACCAGGATGCAGACGAGCCACTTGGCGACGGTGTCTGCGGGCCCGAATCGGGGCGCGGCCAGGACGAAAGAGCCCATGAGCGAGGCGAAGGCCAGGTAGGCCTTGGGGTTGGCGATGCCCAGCAGGAAGCCGCCCCACGGACGCCAGGCGGCGCTGTCGTCACGCTCCCCTGGGTCGGCCGCCACGGGCGCGGACGCCGTGCTCCAGGCCAGCCACAGCAGGTAGGCGACCGAGGCTGCGGTCAGGGCGGCCACCAGGCCCGGCGCCGCGGCGATGAGGGCGCCGATGCCGAGCGCGCTCAGCCCCGCCGCGATCGCCAGCCCCGCCTGGAGCGCGGCGAAGAAGCCGAGGCTGCGGCGCAGGCCGCGCCGGCGTCCGATCGCGACGAGCGCCGCGATGCCTGGTCCGGGGGAACCCAGCAGCGCGACGGCCGCAACGGTGTAGGCCACGATCTCCACGCCCGGCGCCCTCCTCCAGCAGCCATATAAAGATATGCTTATATGATTATATCTCTACTGCCTAGCTGCGGAGCGTCGGCGTGGGCCGCGGGGGAACGGCCCCGCCGCCGGGACAGTTGAAGCGGGACCCGATCGGGCGAGATGCCTGTCAAGCTCTGACCTTCGCCGGGTCGCGCCCTATCTGACCGTCCGTCTTTCCTCCTCCAGCAGGGACCTGCCCATGCACGCCCACGGTTACGCGGCCCAATCGGCCGACTCGCCCCTCGCCCCCTTCCACTTCGAGCGCCGCGATCCCGGCCCCGGCGACGTGGCCATCGACATCCTCTTCTGCGGCGTCTGCCACTCGGACCTGCACACTGCGCGGGGCGAATGGGGCGGGACGCGCTTTCCCTGCGTGCCGGGCCACGAGATCGTCGGCCGGGTGACCGCCGTCGGCGCCGAGGTCACGAAGTTCAAGGTCGGCGACGCGGTCGGCGTCGGCTGCATGGTCGACAGCTGCCGCCGCTGCGAGCCCTGCAACAGCGGCCTGGAGCAGTACTGCGAGAACGGCTTCACCGGCACCTACAACGGGCCGGAGCAGGGCACGGGCGCGAACACCTACGGCGGCTATTCGGACCGGATCACGGTGCGTGAGGAGTTCGTCCTGCGCGTCCCCGAGGGCATGGACCTGGCAGCCGCCGCGCCGCTGCTGTGCGCCGGCATCACCACCTACTCGCCGCTGCGCCACTGGAGGGTCGGTCCCGGCCAGAAGGTCGGTGTCGTGGGCCTCGGCGGTCTCGGCCACATGGGGCTGAAGCTGGCCAGGGCCATGGGCGCGGAGGTCACCCTGTTCACCACCTCGCCCGGCAAGGAAGCCGACGCCCGACGGCTCGGCGCCAGCCGCGTGGTCATCTCCCGGGATCCCGAGCAGATGGCGGCCGTCGCCGGCGAGTTCGACTTCATCCTGAACACCGTTGCCGCCCCGCTGAACCTCGACCCCTACATCCAGGCGCTGAAGACGGACGGCGCCATGGTCCTGGTCGGCGCTCCGTCCGAGCCGCACCAGAGCCCCGGCGTGTTCAACCTGATCATGCGCCGCCGCACCATCGCCGGCTCACTGATCGGCGGCATCCCCGAGACCCAGGAGATGCTCGACTTCTGCGCCGAGCACGGGATCGTCTCGGACATCGAGACGATCGCCATGGCCGACATCAACCAGGCCTACGACCGCATGCTGAAGAGCGACGTGAAGTACCGCTTCGTCATCGACATGCAGACCCTGAAGGACGAAGTCGGCCAGGCGGCGTGATCGTCTCTCCTCCCCTGTTGCGTCAGCAACTGGGGAGGGGACCACGCCAAGCGGGGTGGAGGGGGGAGTTGCAGCGCGCGGCAATCCCCGCCTGCCCCCTCCGTCCGCTTCGCGGGCGCCGGGAGGAGAGGGGGGGCGCCCGCCCTCGCCCCCTCCTTGGCGGAGCGTCGCGCCCGGCGCACCATGGTGTCCTGAGGCCGGCGGCGGCTCTGCGCCGGGCTGGAGGGGCCATGACCTGCTACCGCTGCATCGCCTTCGCCGACCGCCGCGACATCCGCAGTCCGGACGACCTGAACCTGGCCATTCGCCACGCGAGGAAGGGCTTGGCCAAGGGCGTTCTCGACATCGTGCCGGTGGACGGCGGCCTGCCCTTCGAGCAGGCCGGCGACGGCGCCTGGGACGACATCGTCCACTATCGCTTCCGCTGCCGGGGCTGCGGCCAGGCGTTCCTGCTGGGGGCCGAAACCTACCACGGCGGCGGCGGGGCCTGGGAGCGCGTCGGAGCCGATGGCGAACCCGACGAAGCGCCCGTCGAAACGTCGCCCGGAACGTGGCGCTTCAACTGGCCGACATTCCTCGTGGCGGCCGGGATCGCCCTGGCCGCCTTCGTGGCCACGCTGAACGGCCGGGGCTGACGTCCGCGTCCCTCGCCCCAGGGCGAAGGATGCCGTGTGCGCCCACGCGCTCACTTCCCCCGCGGATGCGCCCCTGCGTAGGCGCTGAGCAGCCGTGCCGCGTCCACGGCCGCGTACTTTTGCGTGGTGCTCAGCGACGCATGCCCCAGCAGTTCCTGGATCGAGCGCAGGTCCGCGCCGGCGCCCAGCAGGTGGGTCGCGAACGAGTGCCGCAGGGCGTGCGGCGTCGCCGTCTCCGGAAGGCCCAGGCGTGAGCGCAGGTGCTGCACCGTCGCCTGCACGTGGCGCGGCGACAGGGCGCCGCCTCGCTTGGCGCGGAACAGGGGCTCGTCGGGAGCTGAGGTCCAGGGCGTGAGGCGGACGTAGTCGTCGACGGCCTGGCGCACCACCGGCAGCACCGGGGCCAGCCGGGTCTTGGAGCCCTTGCCGGTGACGCGCAGCGCATCACCGAGCGGCGCGTCGCGGCCGGTCAGCGACAGGGCCTCGGAGATGCGCAGGCCGCAGCCGTAGAGCAGGGTCAGCACCGCCCGGTCGCGCGCCGCCTCCCACGGATCGAGGTCCGCGTTCTCGCCGGTTTCGGCCAGCAGGCCCTTCGCCTGGTCCTCGTCGACGGGGCGGGGGACCGAGGCGGGCGTGCGGGGGCCGCGCACCAGGGCGACCTGGGCGTTGGGCACGCCGAGCCTGAGGTCGACGTAGCGATGGAAGCTGCGGATCGCCGCCAGCGCCTGGCCGAGCGACCGGGCCGCCAGCGGGCTGTCGCCGCGCCGGCGCATGGCGAGGTAGGCGCGCAGGTCGCCCGCGCTGACCTCGCCGAGGTCGCGCAGGCCCTGGGGTCCGCCACGGTGCTCGTCGAGAAAGTCGAGATAGGCCCTGACGCAGCGGCGGTAGGCCTCCAGCGTCTTCGGCGAGCAGCGGCGCTCCTGCGCCAGGTAGGCGATCCAGGCCTCGAGCGCCTCGCGCGCCGTCGCCGGCCGGGCGGTCACAGGACCGGCCACCGCTCCGCCGTCCGCTCCACCACCCGGGCGATGAAGGCGACCAGCTCGGCGCCCATGTCGGGGGTGAAGCCCTCCGGGTCGGGCGAGCCGAAGGCCACCACGGCGTGGCGCGCCGGGCCGGCCCACAGGGCCATGCGCACGACCGCCGCGCTCTGGATCTCGCGCGCCTCGTCGCCGAAGAGGGCTTCGGACACGAACGCCGGCCCCATGCCCGAGAGGCCGTCCTCGCCCAGCAGGAAGTCCACCCCGCCG
>DASPLM010000138.1:0-4124 GCA_035627575.1 Caulobacteraceae bacterium
TTCGACGTGCTGATCAGTCCGCTGGAGGGCGAGCCCATCCGCATCGAGCGCCTCCACCTGCCCATGCCCGGCTGGCACAACGTCTCCAACGCGCTCGCCGCCATCGCTGTGGCCCGCGAACTGGGCGTCGGGCCGGAGCAGATCCGTGAGGGCCTGGCCGCCTTCAAGGGCGTGGGGCGGCGCTTCACCACCACCGGCGAGGCCCGCGGCATCCGCGTCGTCGACGACTATGGCCACCATCCGGTGGAGATCGCCGCCGTGCTGCGCGCGGCGCGCCAGGTCACCGAGGGCAAGGTCGTCGCCGTGGTCCAGCCGCACCGCTACACCCGCCTGCGCGACCTTATGGACGACTTCTCCGCCTGCATGGCCGACGCCGACACGGTGATCGTCGCCGACGTCTATCCCGCAGGCGAGCAGCCGATCGAGGGCGTCGACAAGCACGCCCTGGTCGAGGGCGTCCGCCGCTTCGGCCACCGCCGCGCCATGGCCCTGGACAGCGTCGAGGCCCTGCCCGAGCTGATCGCGGCTGAGGCCGTCAGCGGCGACCTGGTGGTGTTCCTCGGCGCCGGCGACATCACCCAGTGGGCCTACGCCCTGCCGGACCAGCTGGAAGCCATGGGAGCGGCGGCGTGAGGGGGACAGTCACCCGTCTCCCCCTTTCGCGGCAGCGAGTGGGGGAGGTGGCAGCGAAGCTGATGGAGGAGGGAATGGGACAGAGCGCGGCGCATGCGGCCTTCCCCCTCCGGCGCTGCGCGCCACCTCCCCCGCCTGCTGCCGCAGTCGAGGGAGACGGTGGACTATGACCTGGCTCGACAATCTCCCCACCGTCCGCGGCAAGCTGGTTCGCGACGCGGACCTCGCGCCCTTCACCTGGTTCCGCGTGGGCGGCAAGGCCGAGCTGCTGTTCCTGCCCGCCGACCACAACGACCTGTCGGACTTCCTGAAGGGGCTTGCCCGGGATGTGCCGGTGACCGTGGTCGGGGTCGGCTCCAACGTCATCATCCGCGACGGCGGTGTGGAAGGCGTGGTCATCCGGCTGATGGGCAAGGGCCTGGCCTCGGTGCACGTCGACGCCGCGAACCACCAGATCGTCGCCGACGCGGGCGCGCTGGATTCCATGGTGGCGAAGACGGCGGCCAAGGCCGGCCTGGCGGGACTCGAGTTCTACGCCGGCATCCCCGGCACGATCGGCGGCGCCCTGACCATGAACGCGGGCTGCTACGGCCGCGAGACGAAGGACGTGCTGGTGCGCGCCTGGGGCTACACCCGCGACGGCGAGATGCGCATCTTCGGCGTCCGCGACTTCGGCTACACCTACCGCCACAGCGAAATCCCCGAGGGCGAGATCATCTGGATCGAGGCGACCTTCCAGGGGACGCCCGACGATCCCGAGGCCGTCTCCGCCCGCATGGAGGAGATCACCACCCGGCGCGAGACCACCCAGCCCATCCGCGAGAAGACCGGCGGCTCCACCTTCAAGAACCCGCCCGGCCACTCGTCCTGGAAGCTGGTCGACGAGGCCGGCTGGCGCGGCAAGCTGTTCGGCGGGGCCAAGTTCTCCGAGCTGCACTCGAACTTCATGATCAACACCGGCGAGGCGACGGCCGCCGACCTGGAGGGGCTGGGCGAGGCGGTCCGCGCCGACGTGAAGGAGAAGACCGGCGTGCAGCTGGAGTGGGAGATCAAGCGGATCGGGAAACCGTAGCGCTCGCGCTTTCCGCGCCGCGGGTCTACGGATTCTCAACCCTTCGCGCGTCTGACTGCGCTCCCCAGCAACGAAGCGTAAACCATGACCACCGCCCCCCTCGCCGGAAAACACGTCGCCGTCCTGCTGGGCGGCCTGAGCTCGGAGCGGGAGGTCTCGCTGAGTTCGGGGGCCGAGTGCGCCGACGCGCTGGAGCGGCTGGGCGCCAGGGTCAGCCGCGTCGATGCGGGTCGCGACCTGGCCCAGGTCCTCAGCGAGCTGAAGCCCGACGTGGTCTTCAACGCCCTGCACGGGGCCTGGGGCGAGGACGGCTGCGTCCAGGGCGTCCTGGAGACCCTGCGCATCCCCTACACCCACTCGGGCGTGCTGGCCTCGGCGCTGGCCATGGACAAGGCCAAGGCCAAGGCCGTGCTGGCGGCCGCCGGCGTCGTGGTTCCGGGCGGCGGGCTGTTCAACCGCTTCGAGGTGGCCCGCGACCACGTCATGGCGCCGCCCTACGTCGTGAAGCCCAACGCCGAGGGCTCGTCCGTCGGCGTGTTCATGGTCCACGAGGGCGCCAACGGCCCGCCGCGGGAGCTGGCCCGGGAGAGCTGGACCTACGGCGAGGAGGTGATGGTCGAGCCCTACGTCGCCGGCAAGGAGCTGGCCGTGGCCGTGCTGGGCGACCAGGACGGGCCGCGCGCGCTCGCCGTCACGGACATCGTCGCCGCCACCGGCTTCTACGACTACGACGCCAAGTACGGCGAAGGCGGCTCCAAGCACGTGCTGCCGGCCCCGATTCCGCCTGCCGTGGCGAAGGAAGCCATGCAGCTGGCGGAGCGCGCGCACCGTGCGCTTGGTTGCCGCGGTCTTACCCGATCCGACTTTCGTTATGACGATGTTAAGGACGTCCTCGTTCTTCTGGAGGTCAACACCCAGCCCGGCATGACGCCGACCTCGCTCGCTCCCGAGCAGGCCGCGTTCACGGGACTGGGGTTCGATGATCTGGTCCGGTGGATCGTGGAGGACGCCTCATGCCCGCGGTAGTGCGGGGCGGTAGACGACAGAGTTCGAAAACCCCGCCGAAGAAGACGGCAAGAGGCAGTTCCCGGAGTGCAACCCGAGGCGCGCCTGCCGGCAAGCTGCAAGCCATGGCCGGCGTCGGCCTGTCGCCCCGCGCGACCGGCGGCGCCGTGCTGGCCGTGCTGGTCCTCGCCGGCGCCGTGGCCCTGTTCACCGGCGGCCGCGCCCAGGCGCTCTCCAGCGCCGTGGGCCAGGCGCTGGACCACCGTCTCGCCGACGCCGGATTCCGCCTGGCCAAGGTGCACATCAACGGCGCCTCGCCCGAGGCGACCCCCGCCATCCGCGCCGCGCTCGGCCTCTACAAGGACCAGCCCCTGGCCCTGATGGACCTGAACGCGCTCAAGGGCCGCGTGGAGGCCGTGGGCTGGGTCAGGGACGCGCGCGTGGTGCGCCTGCTGCCCGACACCCTGGTTATCGCCGTCACCGAGCACGAGCGCCTGGCCGTCTGGCAGCACAACGGCAAGGCCGTGGTCATCGACAGCCAGGGCGCCGTCATCCCCGAGGCCGATCCGGGCCGCTTCCCCGAACTGCCGCTGGTGGTGGGGGAGGGCGCGGCCGAGGCCGCCGGGAGCCTGCTGCCGCAGGTGCGGGCGCGGCCCCGCCTGATGGCCCGGCTGGAGGCGCTGGTGCGCGTGGACGACCGCCGCTGGGACCTGCGGCTGAAGGACGGCAGCCTGATCCAGCTGCCGGCCACCGAAGAGGATTCCGCCCTCATCCAGCTGGACCAGCTGGATCAGCGGGCGCGGGTGCTGGAACTGGGGTTCGCGCGCATCGACCTGCGCGATCCGGAAATGATCGCCGTCCGGCCGAGGGACGTGGCGCACGCCACCGATCCGGTCGACGGCGGCGCTTAGACGACGGCTGAGGGGCTTAATCGGATGTCGCGGTTGGAAGACCGGCGCGGGGCGAAGGACGGGCTGGGCGGAATGCGGGGCGGAGGCTCCCAGATCGTGGCGGCACTGGATATCGGCGCGTCGAAAGTCGCCTGTTTCATCATGAAGGCCGACGGCGTGCGCCGTTGCGACAAGACCGTGCGCGTGGCCGGCGTCGGCTATGTCCAGTCGCGCGGCGTGCGCGGCGGGGCCATCGTCGACGTGGACAGCTGCGCCCAGGCCGTGGCCCAGGCGGTCGAGCGGGCGGAGGCCATGGCCGGCTGCGTGGTGCAGAGCGTCACGGTCACCTCCTCGGTCGGCCAGATCGCCAGCCATCGCGTCGCCGCCGAGGTGTCGCTCGGCGCCCGGCCGATCTCCGACGTGGACCTGTCGCGCGCCATCGCCGCGGGCCTGGCCCAGGTGCGCTTCCCCAACCGGCGCCCGATCCACCTGCTGCCCATCGGCTGGAACGTCGATGGCCAGCG